>CALKIA010000030.1 GCA_937988705.1 uncultured Chloroflexota bacterium
CCTGTCTTCCCCGCACGATTGGAGCTGATTCGAACATGCTCCGAGAGAACCGGCGGTAGTGATACCGCCGGTTTTCATTTCCGCTTTTCCCCGCTTGCTCTGCTTCTTGACCATCCGGTATTCATTGGTCAAATCACGTAGATAAGCAAACGGCGTCCTCAATTCAAGGGCTACATTTCCTGCATCATTCACAACGACCCGACTGACAACTTGGCGCAAGAGTTCTTTCTGATCCTTACGCTCCAACCCATTATACAGCGTTCCAATCCGCGTGATAATTTGCAGCGCCATTTCCAAATTGTCGATATGCACTTGCTGACTGACCGTCAAGGTTTCAAGCGTACGCCGTACCTGATGACGACGGTCTTGCCACTCCGCCCACAGCGCATCCCAGATTTCCTCACTAATTTTGCCCGCCGCGTATAAACGGGCTGTCCGATTCTCTTCTTCGTCAGTGGCTTTCAGAACTGCTTCGAGTCGGGCGCGCTCGTCCGGGCGTGTGCCGCCGATCTTGCTATTCAGGTCATTCGTGTACGCCGCACGAATCAGGGGCAGTAGGTCAGGATCAACCTGAATCCGGGCAAGTTCTTGAGCAACGCGGCCATCAACTTCACCACACAAAAAGCTCACACCACCGGCTGCGGCAATGCGGTAGTAAGGTGTACCGCCACCCGATCGTCCAGCGTTGGATGTAGAGCCCGTCAGCCGAATCTGTTTGCCCTTAGTTCCTTGATAGTAAATTAGCCCAGCCAGCAGATAATCCTGTTTGCGCCGCACCATTCGATGCGTATTGCGCCGTTCGAGAATTGTCAGCCCACGCTCAAACTCTTCTGTTGTAATTAATGGTTCCCAAGTGCCACGCTGCGTTTTGGGTGGAATTCCGTTGCGTGAACTTACCACCCAACCCGCATAAGCCCAATTGTGGAAAATGGAAGATAGTGTGTTGATGTTTTGTCTGCGTTTACCTGTGGTTGTGATTTCGACAAACGGACGCCCTCGTCGATACGTATAACCTCGCGCGTGGAGCGCCTCAGCGATCTCCGGCAGGGTCAGCCTATCTTCCAGCAGCAGATCCCACGCATAACGCCAAATGGGTGCACGTTCCGGATCAAGTTCGATCCAGTGATCGATACGCCCTAAATCCTTCTTTTTGTCGAGATCCGTTTTGCCGGACAGATTGAGGTAGCCGTCGGGGGCAAGACTAGTATAGCCACCCGCCTTGCGCTTCGCCTGCAGGCCACCCTTCACACGTACACCAAGTAATTGCGATTCGCGGCGAGCTAGCGTGAACGTCATGGTGACCAACACGCGCTGATCCATGTGCATGGGATCGATGTCCGGCATATTGGCGAAACGAACCGCCACACCAAACTCGTGCAGTTCGTCGATGGCGCGCATGGCCTCTGTGTCGTTGCGTCCAAAGCGATCAGCTCGTTCAACGATAACATGCGAGAACTTACCCATCCGCGCGTCATTCAGTAACCGCTGGTATTCAGGGCGATTAGCGGTCGTTCCCGTTAGGACGTCAATGTATTCGTCATGCACAGGCATATCCGAACGTTTCAACACGTTCTCTTCGATCGCAAACCGCTGCCGTGCGCGGGAAAGTTCCGGTTTCTGATTCTCATCACTGCTCGTTCGGAGATAGACCGCCCACCCGGCTTGCGGCGGGATGGGTTCACCTCGTTTTCGCTTGTCATGTGCCATATGGAACAGACCCCACTACGTATCCATGAACCGATCGTCAGGTTCACAATACCCGGTTTCCAGCGGATCATGATTTTTGCGGTCATTTTCACACCGACGGGACATTGACTGGACATCCGCTGGTGTTCGAGACAGGATCTCAGCCACCTTGAATAAACGTTTCACCAGCAGTTCGGCGTGGGGCATGTCGACGCTGATCCTCATCCCTGTGTTTCCGATTCGAATTCATGCGCTAGCAGCTCCCGTTCACGTTCGCTCACCGCTTGCTTGACCACCGTATAGATCAGATTGGCGAGCGGCCGATCTTCTTCATCCGCCCAGATTTCCAGTTTGTCGTAAAGCGTCTGCGGCAGTCGAAAGGCGATGCGGGCCGCAAAGGGGACATCTCGATTCATGGTTGGCCTCCTGATGACTCAAAGTACCACGAGCGTAATCGAAAGTCCCAGCGACTTGGCGCGACTTTGTGACATTGACGCTGCAAAAAATGACAGTTAGGTGTGCACTTTTGACAGACTGCGAAATTGACACAGCACCTACCAGAGTACCAGAACATAAAGTCTGTTTATTTCCCTCAAGGCATTTTATACTTCCCTCACTGCATTCATTCTTCAGTCTGATACGAGGGATCACCTTGCCGACCTTGCTGCGGCCCAAGCGCCATCTGGAAGCTGTCATTGATCGCCTGCAGTACGATTTCACCGCGTTTGATGTTCAGCACTTCCTGAACCACCTTCAAGTTCAGCGTCAACATCCGATTCACGTGATTGATTTTCCCTTCGCGCCTGAGATTTATGGGCTGTGGGTGCCAGCGGAGGGCGCGGATTACCTCTTCGTCAACGCGCACTTGCTGCCGGCGCATCGTGTGCATACCTTACTGCACGAAATTGCGCACATGCTGCTCAATCATCGGGGCATCGATGTCCGCACGATTCTCGGCGACACGCTCTGGAAGACGCTCGGGGTGCCCGCCACGGCGGGACATCTCCGCGCGGCAACGCCGAGTGACTCCGTCCAGGATGAAGAAGCCGAGTTGTTTGTCCTGCTGATCCAGCAGCGGGTGACACGCGCCCGGCGTCTTCAGGAGCTGTACGGCGAAGCCACCTCGCTCCCGTTGATGCGGCAGTATGTCCAGGGACTGGATTTCAACAGCTAAAGGGGGCAGCGTGAACGATACAGCGATTGTGTTCAGTTTCAACGTGGTGCTCTGGTTTTATCTGGCGTACCGTTTCTTTCTGGCCCTGGCCAAACGCAAAATCACCAATGGAGCGTCGCTGCACGCCTGGGGGTTGATCTTTGGCTGCTATCTCATTGCGGCCTTGTCCGTCGACTCCATCGAGCTGGCGCTGGATACCTCTTTTGGCGGTTTGCCCATGAGCATTGTCGTGCGCAGCCTGCTCATGCTGACGACGATCCATTTGTACTTTCTGGGGATGCGCCGGATTTACCCCTATCCCCCAGCTGTCCAGCGGTTTTTCCGCTGGGCGAACCCGCTATGTGCGCTGATGTGTGTGGCGATTCTGGTTTGGTCAGTGTGGACACAGCACACAGCAACGGCGGACATTTCGGCGCTGATCAAAATCTGGCGCGACGCCGCGATCCTCCTCTGGTTGGGGTTGATCCTGTTCCCCTCGGCGCTGCATTTGTGGCGCACGGAGCAGGTGCGCCCCATGAAACGGCATCGCGTGACCGATTTGCTGTTCTACATCATGGTGTTGGTCCAATGCAGCGCTGAAATCACCCTGGCATTCTCCACCTATCTCTGCTTGCTGTTGTTTTCTGCGCCGCCTGATCGTTCGCCTTGCGGCTACCAGAACAGACGGCGCTCTTTTATATTTGCCCGTTCCGCAAAACGCGGCGTCGGGCGGGAACATCCGGCACTCTTATAAAATGCAGCCCCGCGCCTCCGTGAAGGCGTGGTATCCCAGCATGGGCGCTATAAGGTCGGGCGCACCGAACACCGATATTGTTGTTCTCGTTGTCGGGTTGATTCCTGTTGCGGTTGGACGCGCGCAGGTTCGTTGTGTTCGTATTGTTCCACGAGCCGCCACGCAGCACACGCGCTCCCCGGAGTCCCCACATAAAGCGAGCAGATCGCCCGCGCTATGCCTTTTTCGACCACCCACCCAGCAGTTTGCCGATCTCCGTGACGTGCTTGGCGGCGAACTGATACTGGTTGGGCGCTGTATATTTCAATTCTAACGCAAGCCGCAGATAGGCGCGCAGCTTGTCGAGCTGAATATCCGCTTCTTGGAGATACAGTTTCGGCTGATCGCTCTGCGCTGCCCGCAAGATTTGTTCGTGGAAGGCAAGCAGCGCCCTGTCGATCTCCAGCGCCAAGCGAAACCGTTCGTGTTTAGGGAACTTCGCCGTGTGACCGAACAACCAGACGATGAACGCTTCCGTTTTGACAAAGATCGGCGATTGATCGGCCATTTTCAAATATCGATTCCGCGCTTCGCGCGATCAGAAAAAGACAGAAAAAGCAGAACGACAGAAACCAGCAGATCAGAATTCAGGATTATAAGAGCGGGCGCACCGAACACCGATACCGTAGTTCACGTCGTCGGGTAGATACCCGTTGCGGTTGGACGCGCGCAGGCTCGTTGAGTTCGTATTGAGCCACGAGCCGCCACGCAGCACACGCAGAACATCCGTTCTGTCCCTGGTGTCCGCCTCGCGATCTTCCTGGCTGTCATAGGGCAGATACAGCGAACTCGTCCATTCATACACATTCCCGCTCAGGTCGTAGGCACCCACCCACGAACGGCCAGCCTCTCGAAAGCCTGCACCAACATCAGCCGTTTCGTTCTGGTTGAAAACGACGTAATCCTGAACTGGATCGGCATCCGGGAACTCGCGCCCCCACGGGTACGGGTAGCTGTCCGGTCCCGCCGCCGCATATTCCCATTCCGCTTCCGTCGGCAGACGTATGCCGACTTCAGGCGGATCGTCCATGTTCCCGTCACGGACGTCACAATAATCATTCACCTCAACCCAGTTAATCTGCTCCACCGGACGGTCATCGCCTTGAAAACGGCTCGGCGGCTCATTTCCCGTCAGCCGCCGGTACTGCTCATTCGTCACCTCAAACTGATCGATCCAGTACGGCGCATCGAAACACACCTGCGTCACGGGAAGCGCATCGCTGAACGCTGCCGATCCCATGAAGAAACAGCCCGCCGGAACCAGCACCATCGGCACCCCGTCAAATTCCTGTACCACATCGTCGTCATGCCCGTAGGCAATCGCGATCTGCGTGGCAGTGGCGAATGCCGCTTCCAGCGGAAGAGTGGCAACCAATGTCGGAGGAAACTGTGCCAAGCCGGGAAAAAGCGTGGAAACGCGGTACACGTCAAACGCACTCACCGTGCTGCCAAACTGCGCGGTAGCAGCTAAATCGAGCGCCGCCCCCTGAGCGTTGGTAGCGGTGGCAAGCTGGTTGTTGGCATCATTCACGCGCACGAATGAGAACGCTAGCAGAACGAGCGCGATCACGATACCCGCGCCCGCAAGCTGCGCCCAGCGCTGAAAGCGCGTCGCCCGCGCCTTTTCCGCCGCTTCGGCGCGCTGCGCACTAGCTGCCGCTTTCTGCGCGAGTACCAATTCGCGCGCCTGCCGTTCGGCTTCACGCATAAGTGCAGCTTTGCTTTCGCGCACACTGGACTCAACATACTCGCGCTGCAAGTCGCTGGCGTCGGTGCGTTCCAGCCACGCCTGCGCTTGCATTGCGCGTGTTCCTCTCAGGAGATAGTTGACGTCGCGCCCGTGGGTGTCCCAATCCTGCGCATCTTTCAGCAGTTCGCCGCCGTAGTGCAACTCGACCTGATTGACCTCGATCCATGTCGCCAAACGCGACCATTCGCGCAGCAGCGCCTCATGCGCGACTTCGATTTGCACAGGCTGTGTCTCTCCACCCCCGACCTCACGACTGGCGATCAGCAAACGGTTTTCCGGGCTGGTCAGCGCGGCGATCAGCGCGTCCACCGTCTCCGGCGCGACGCCCGCGAATGTCAGCATCTCGCGTGGCACGCGGCGGCGAGTTGCCTCGCCCGTATCGCTCACTTCCACCAAGCGCAGCAGCAGGCGTTCAACCACCGTCTGTGTCTCACGCGGCAGGGAGTCGTACAGGCTTTCAGCGTGTTCTGCCAGCGCGCCGCGCACCCCTTTCATGGCAGCATAGGCGGTTTTGGTCAACTGGCGCCCCTTGCGCTGGTCATACAGCCGCTTGAGCGCGTACTGCATCAGCGGCAGCGCGCCCGTCCCCTGGCGCACGTCTTCGAGGATGAGATCGACCAGTCCGTGATCGTAGGTCAGCCCGACCGCCGCCGCCGGACCTTCGATGCTGCGGCGCAGCGCATCGGGCGTCATCTCGGTGACGATGAGCAGGTTTTCCTGCTCGAACAGGCGCGCCAGCGGCGGGAACGCGCTCAGGCGGTCGAAGAAGTCGGCGCGTAGGGTCAGCACCGCGTAAGTGCGTCCGGCGTCGAGACTGACGGCGGTGTTCACGAGGGTAATGAAGCGCCTAGCTTCGTCCACACTGGCGCGGGTGAACACTTCCTCGAATTGGTCGATGATGAGCAGCAAGCGTGCTTCCGCCGGTTTGGTCGCCAACAAGCCTTCGGTGAGTTGGTGCAGTGCCGCCTCGCCGCGTTCGAGTACTTCCAGCACTTCGGTCAGCATCCGTCCGCCGCCGATGATCGGCAGCAGGCGCGCCGCTAATGCCTCGGTCGGGCGCGGTCCCGGCGTGAAGATGGCGACGATCCAATCCGCCGAACCGGGCAGCGCGCCGCCGCGAATTTGCGGGATCAAGCCTGCGCGCACAAGCGAACTCTTACCGCTGCCGCTTGCGCCGACGACTGCTACGAAACGGTCAGCGTTACCTGCTGTTGGCTCCAGACGTTTCAACAGATTTTGCGTCAGGTCTTCACGCCCGAAGAACAAATGCGCGTCGGTCTGCTGGAAGGCTTCCAGCCCTTTGAAGGGGTTGGGAATGGTCGCCGGATCGACCTCCGGCAGCGGGTCTTGCTCGGCGCTGCGGATGGCGATCACGCCGGGGAGCGCCTCCAGCAGCATGGGAAATGCCCGCTCGTAACCGTAGCGTTCGAAATCCACCATCTGAATATCGCGCAGCCTGCGCGTTTCTTCGTGCGCGTCCAGCAGTTTGAAGGTTTCGACCAGCCCCGCGCTCGTGTCCGCCTGCTTCCTGACCAGCACCGGGATGATCGGCTTATGGCGGCTGCGCAGCATGAGGATTTCGCGGCGCACCCAGTCGCTTTGTACGCTGGCGGGCGTCAGGCAAACAATGGCAAAATCACAGCCTTCGATCCCCTTGAAGATCGCCTGTTCCCATTCCGCGCCCACGCGGATGCCGCGAAAATCAATCCACACATCGCGCCCGTCGTCCTGCAAATCGCGCGCCAGCCGTTCGGCAAACACGCTGTCGTCATGCGAGTAGGAAATAAAGATATGTCCCATGTCGGCGCACCTTTGAGGCTCTCTACTGTGCCCATTTTGACATGTGATGACGCTATACGCAACGAATTAACGAACCAAGATCAGTCTAGTGCCTCTGCTTGGGCAGACAGCCTACCCGGCGCCGGGTGGTGTGCTGTTCCGCTTGCAGGACTGATCGTGACGTATGAGGCTGTCAGCCTCGCGCCCAATGAAACGCGCCGCTTCACGCTGGCTGGGTTCCTGCCCTATGGGGCAGCACCGGATCGCGTCACCCTGATGCTCGACCCGACCACCCGTTCATCCACAGGACCGCGCGTACCGGGGAGCAATGCGCTCGTCTGGCGCATCGAAGCCAATCCTTATTGCAATGGAACCATCGCCGATCCGCCGCTCGGTCTGCTGCCGTCCCCGTAGTGAAACAGGAGAATCACGCATGCCAATCGTCGACGATGTGCTGAACGGCCTGCAAATCCAGATCGACACCCTGTGGTACAACTTGCTATTCTCGCTGGCGGGGATGGGCTGGAGTGTGCAGCGCGCGTTTCTGATGCTGGGGTATACCATCGAACTGATCAATCAGTGGCTGGTGGATCACGCCTTCACACCGCTGATTG
>CALKIA010000031.1 GCA_937988705.1 uncultured Chloroflexota bacterium
TTATAGCAATACCTAAAAGAGTATATACTATAGACCATTATAATGTTACACTGAGTCAGTGGTGAAACAAGCCTTTCCCGTCACGAAAGCGGGCGGTTCGTGCTCCACCGGTTTTTGGAAGAGACAGACCATGACACAATCCACGCCCAGCGACGCTGACACGCCTGCTCCGCCAGAGGCCGAGCACATCCAACCTCATCGTGAGCTGCGCTACCGCGACATTGTCGAAGACCAGACGGAATTAGTCTGTCGCTACGATCTGAATTTGAACCTGACCTTTGGCAATGGAGCTTACTGCCAGTCGTTTGGTCTCTCCCTCGAAGAACTGATCGGACAATCGATTCTGACCAAAATTCCGCCTGAAGAACGCGAGGCCAGCATCGCGCATATTCGGTCACTGAATCAGGATCACCCGGTGGCGGTTAGCTATCATCATTCGATTCAGACCGACGGCACTGTACGCTGGTTTGAATGGAAAGACCGGGCGATCTTTGACGAGCACGAGCAGATCGTCGAGTATCAGGCTGTAGGGCGCGACATCACGGAGCAAAAGCGCGCAGAAGCGGCACTGCGCGAAACGCAGGAACGGATGCAGTTGTTCATTGACCATGCTCCGGCCGCGATCGCCATGTTTGACACGCACATGGTCTATCTCGCCGTCAGCCGGCGCTGGCTGAAAGACTATCGTTTGGCGGAGACGAATATCATCGGTCGGTCGCATTACGATATCTTCCCGGAGCTTCCCCAACGCTGGCGCGACGTTCACCAACGCTGCTTGCAGGGGGCGATTGAAAAGAACGAGGCCGATCGGTTTCCACACGCGGATGGCACACACGATTGGGTGCGCTGGGAAATCCACCCGTGGCGGCACAGTGACGGCGCGATCGGCGGCATCCTCCTCTTCTCCGAAGTGATCACGGATCGCATAAATGCCAAAGCGTATCAGGAGGAAGCCTACGACGCGCTGGAGCGGCGTGTGACCGAGCGCACGCTTGAACTGGAGCGCGCGAAAGACCGGCTGGAAGCGATCTTCAATAACAGCGGCGATGGGATTCTGCTGCTCGATGTGCAGCAGGGCATTCAACAAACCAACGACACCTTCAACCAGATGCTGGGCCTCGCGACAGAGAGCGCACTCGGTATGAGTTTGCTGGCGTGGATTCATCCCGATGACGCGCCGCGCATCAATGCCAGCATGCACGCAGCGGCGATTAAGCATCAATCACAGGGTGTGGAGGCAAAACTTCGCCGTGCGGATGGCACATTGATCGACGTGGAGATCAGCATCGCGCCCGTTAACCGTACCCGCTTTGCTGTGACGAATCTGGTCTGCATCATTCGCGACATCACGGAGCGCAAACGGGCCGAGGTGGCGCTCACACAGATGCTGGAGCAGGAAAAAGCGCTGGGTGAACTGAAGTCGCGCTTTGTCTCGACGGCTTCGCACGAGTTCCGTAACCCGCTCGCGGCCATCCTCGCGGCGACCGAATCGCTCAGCCTGTACCGCGAACGCATGACCGAGGAGCAAATCGTGGATCGGCTGGACCGCATTCGCCAACAGGTGTCATTTTTGCAGTCGATTATGGACGATGTGCTGCATCTGTCCCGGTTGCAAGCGCGGAAGGTTGATTACAAGCCCACATCCGGTGATATCGACGCCTTATGTCGGGACGTTATCGAGGAATATGACAGCCAGCTGGAATATCACGGGCGCATCCGCTATCAGTGCAGTTTAGCGCCCGTCAACCGGTTGTTTGATCACCGCTTGCTGCGGCAGGCCATCAGCAATTTGCTGCACAACGCGCTCAAGTATTCGGAGCGGGAGACGTTCGTCTCTGTACAGCTGACCCAGGACGACGCACAGATCACGATTCGGGTGCAAGATGCCGGGATCGGCATTCCACCGGAGGACCTGAAACACCTGTTTGAGCCCTTCCACCGGGCCGCGAATGTAGGCGGGATTTCTGGAACAGGCCTCGGCCTGAGCATAACCAAGCAGGCTATTGATCTGCATGGCGGGACGGTCACCGTCGTCAGTGTGGTCGGACAAGGGACGGATTTTGCGGTGAGTTTACCCAGGATTGCGCCCGGTTGAACCAGCGGCTCAACCTCGGGGCTACACCTGCCAGTTGATGGGCAGGCGCACGGTGAACGTCGTGCCGCTTCCGAGCTGCGAGGCAGCTGTCAGCGATCCTTTGTGCAAACTCACCGCCTGTTTGGCGATACTCAGCCCTAAGCCGGTGCCGGAGATTGTCCCGACATTGGCCGCTCGATGAAATGGCTCAAACAAGTGTTTGAGATCCTCGGGGGGGATGCCAATTCCTTCGTCACTGACATTGAGCGTGATCGATTCCGTGTCCTGTTCAAGCTGAACGCGAACTGGCTTCTCTTTGCCCGAATACTTGAGCCCATTATGGATGAGGTTACTGATGACCTGGCGCATAATGCGCGCATCGAAATTGGCGTTGATATTGGGCTGGGAACACGCATAGATCAGGCGGCCGTGGTAGTCCGGTTGGCTGCCGAATTCGTCGACAATCGCGCGACATAAGCTGTCGAGATCGCTTGGCGCGAGCTTGAAGTCGGTGTAACCGGCCTGCATTTTGGTCAATTGCAGGACATCTTCCATGATGTTGCGCATGTGCAGCACTTGGGCGC
Organism: uncultured Chloroflexota bacterium; assembly: GCA_937988705.1. Classification (GTDB taxonomy): domain Bacteria; phylum Chloroflexota; class Anaerolineae; order Aggregatilineales; family Phototrophicaceae; genus Flexifilum. Next base: position 2,659 of record CALKIA010000031.1, read on the forward strand.
GAATCCGTTCCAGCCGCTCCGCGATTTGCGTTTCGGTCATGCGATCACGGTACAGGGTGAGCGATTCGGTCGCCGCGAGAATCCCCGCCAGCGGCGTGCGGAATTCGTGGGAGGTCGTCGAAACAAAGCGCGACTTCAGTTCGCCCAACTCTTTTTCCTGAATCAGCGCTTGTTTGAGGGCGTCTTCCACTTGATTGCGGCGTGTCATGTCGAGGATGTGACACATCATGAACGGGGCTGGTTTGATGTCGATGTGGCTCAATTGGATATCGGCCGGAAAGACGCTGCCGTCTTTGCGCCGCCCGGTGATCGCCATCACATTCGACTTTTCCTGCGGCATGTGGCGGACATAGTTTGTCCGTACGTGGCTGTGTTGTTCTCTATGCTGAATTGGAACGATCGTTTCGACCTGCTGGCCGATTAATTCTGTGCGCGGATAGCGGAACAGCTCCTCGGCCGCCTGATTCACCAGCACAACGCTGCCGTCGAGATCGGTGATCACCGTTGCCACCGGGGCCGCTTCCACGAACAGGCGGAATTTCTCTTCGCTGGCGCGCAGCGCCTCTTCGATGTGTCGCCGCGCCAGTGAGGCCGCCACATAAATGCCATACTGCGCCAGAATCTCGATTTGCGCGGAGGTTGCCGGGCGCTGATGGATGAGGTTATCGGCCACCAGCCAGCCGAGATTGCGGTCACCATACCACAGCGCAATTGTGAGATTCCAGCCTGTACCGACCACGCCTTCGGCGTGATAGAGATCGGCAGTTTCCGCCAGATGGAAGCGTTCCGGTTTCATCAGGGAACTATACATCCCACCTTCTTGACGGATGGGGAACTGGATATAGTCTTCGGCCTGAACCTGACCAATATCACTGGTGCCATACGTGCCCAGTGCCAGATTGCGTTCTTCGTCGTAGAGATAGAAGCCCATGCGATCCATGCCGAGGTGCTGCAGCCCCATTTCAACTACAGCGCTGTAGAAATCATCCAGCTTTTCCACTTTGGTGAGTTCAATCGTGATGGCATGCAGGCTTTGGAGATACTGCTGCAGCTCTTGCTCATCGTCGAGCTTCTTCTTCAGCGCGATTTCGACCTGTTTGCGTTGGCTGATGTCCACGCCGACCGCCTGCACGCCGGTGATCTTGCCCTGATCATCCTCGATGGAGATGTCCGTCCAGTACTGCCAGCGCGGAGTGCCATCCGGGTCGTGAAATTCGTATTCGTGGACGCTGGCTCCGCCAGTTTGGAGCAATTGGTGGGCGTGCGATCGCACCATGTCCCGTTCCGTTTCCGGAATCAGAGTGAGGAAGTTCCGACCCAGAAGTTCATCCGGAGACTGGCCAAAACGGCGGCTGTAGGCCTCATTGACGAAGGTCAGGTTCAGATCGGTATCATAGCGGCAGATCAGTTCCGTCTGCGTTTGGACGACGGTCTGATACCGCGCTTCGCTGGCGCGCAGCGCCGCTTCCGTGCGTTTGCGCGTGCTGACATCGCGAATAATGCACACGAGCGTCGCCAGTTCATCCGAGCTGCCTTCAACCGGCGCAACGCTCATCTCCGCATCGAAGTACGATCCATCGAAGCGCTGCACCGTGGCCTCGGTGTGCTGCGGTTGACGCGTGCGCGCGACGTCCAACATGAGGCGGCGGAGGCGGCTGGCTTCGTCCGTCGGAAACCATGTATCGAGCGTGATGCTCGCGTACTGATCAGCTGTCACACCGAGCAGGGTGTCAAACGCGCGATTCGCCGCCTGAATGCCGCTGATCGGATCGAGCAGGAGCACACCATCGGCGATCGTGTTGAAGATCGCTTCAAACCGATTCTTGGTCTGTTCTAGCTCGGTCGTGCGTTCGATCACCCGCTGTTCCAGTAACGTGTGTGCGCCGTGCAGAGCGGCTTCCGTCTGTTTAAGCGCGGTAATGTCGCGCCCCATGTCGTTTATGTTGATCGGGTTGCCGTGTTCGTCGTAGTTCATCCACGCACGCCGGTAAATCCAGTGGAGACTGCCGTCAGGGAAAATAATCCGGTGTTCGAATTCGACACAACACTTGGTGCTTAAGGCCTCTCGCATGGCGACCGTAGCGTCCAGATCATCCGGGTGGATCACGGTTTTGAAGAAGTCCGGGTCGCTGAGATAGCTGGTCAGGGGATAGCCGAAGACCTTCTCAAACGATTGGCTGGCATAGATCAGCTGACGACTGGGGATTGCCATGCATGTGAACGCGTCTTCCATAGTGTCCAGCAGATCGGCGAGGTAGTTCTGGTGCGTCGCCAGCGCCGTTTTCATCGCTGCAAACTGCTGAGAATCAATCGTCTGACCAGACGGGCTGGAGGAAGGTGGGTTGTTGAATATCGGGGTCATGGGCCTAGTCTAGTCGCCGGGTTACTCACGGATGATTGCGGTTAACTTAAACTCAATATACTGCCACTTTTGTTAATCAAAGCAATGTCTTCCCGAAGTATTTCGCAATGGTTGTGAGGCGTAATTCAGCATTAGGAGAAAAAGTTATGCTGGACGATGGCGTTCGGGTGGGGCGGTTTTCGTGTATAATCTAGAACAGATGAGCGGGTTGGCGCTCATGGTGTAAGCGTTTGAGGAGGGAATGAGCATGTGTCGAAATATCAAGCCGCTGTACAATTTTGAACCGCCGGTGAGCGATGACGAAATCCGCGCCGCGGCGGTGCAGTTCGTGCGCAAAATCAGCGGCTTCAACCAGCCATCGAAGGCGAACGAAGCCGCTTTCAATATCGCCATCGCGGAGATGACCGCGGCGGCGGCAAAGCTCCTCGCCGCGCTCGAGACGACCGCGCCGCCGAAAACGCGCGAAGCCGAGGCGCTCAAAGCGCAAACCCGCAGCGCAAAACGCTTTCCCAAATCTGCCAATGCCAGCTAAGGAGCTGAATCGACGATGACCGTGACCTTTACAACCACCGTGCAGCAGGCTGAAGGCGTGAATGCAACCGGGCTGCCCATCCCCGCGGCGGTGGTCGCTGCGCTCGGTTCACACAAGCGACCACCCGTCGTGGTCACGATCAACGGTTACGCCTACCGCAGCACGATTGCCGCTTACGGTGCGGTGTTTATGCTGCCCCTGAGCGCGGAACATCGGAACGCGGCGGGCGTCACAGCGGGCGACACGGTCGAGGTGACGCTAGAACTGGATAGCGAACCGCGCACCGTCGAGATCCCCGCCGATCTGGCGGCGGCGCTGGCGGCGCAGCCCGGCGCGGTGGCCGCCTTCGACGCGCTGGCGTTTTCCAAGCGCAAGGAGTTTGTGCGGCAGGTCAACGAGGCCAAGACGCAAGAAACGCGCGAACGCCGCATCGCCGGGGTGATCGCGAAGGTCATGCCGTAGAGCCGCACCCCGTTGTGTTCAACCGCCCCTCTCCCGTGGAAGAGGGGCTAGGAACCGTCAGGTTCCTGGGGTGAGGTTGATCGGTGGACGGACAGGCGTCGGCTACGCCGGATGCGGCACGAATGTCCGCCGCGCGAAATCTTCGATGCTGTCGAGCTGCACGTTGAAGACTTGCTGCCAATGCGTCATATCGATGGTGGTTTCGTAGGTTTCCATGCCCCACATCAGCGCGAAGAAGATTTCGGGCAGCAGCGGCAGCGGGGCGCCGAGGGGCACATACTGGACGGGAATTCGCCGTCCGGTGGCATGGGCGATCATCTGCACGATCTCCGTCCACGTGGCGCGCGTCGAGCCGATCTGAATCGACTGGTTGATCGCTTGCGGGTTGCCGACCGCTTTGACGGCGATCTCGGCGATGTTGTCGATGGCGATGAAGTGATGGTGGTGATTACCGTGCCCGACGAGTGTGACCGGCTGTCCCGCTTGCAGAGGGATGCCGACGACTCCGCTGATCCACACGTCCATGAAGATGGCTGGCTGCAAAATTGTGTAAGGGAGGCCGCTGGCTTTCAGATACTCTTCGACTTCGGCTTTGACGCGCATCAGTTCGGCGGGCGCATCCTTGGCAGAGCCAAAGGCTGACGTATAGATGAACTGTCTGACTCCGGCGGCTTTAGCCGCATCAATTAGGTTCTTTGTCCCCTGCAAATCGACGGTCTGGAAATCACCACCGTCGACGAAGCGGGCGATGGCCGTCGTGATGACGACCTCCACGCCCTTGCAGGCGGCATCCAATGAAGCTCGGTCGCGTAGATCGCCTTTGATGGCTTGCGCTCCCCGATCAATCCATTCCTGTGCGGCGGGATTGTCGCGCTGTAAAATGCGCACGGGTTGTGCTGCTGCGAGCAATCTACGGGTGATCGCGCCGCCGAGCAGCCCAGTTGAGCCTACGACCAGAATCATGATGGACTAATCCTTTCTCATGGAACCTTTCTTCGAAACAGACTTCGTACTCTATATTTTATTTTAACACCATCTTGACAAATATCAGCTTTCTGACCCAAAAACCGTGATCTTTGTCATCCCTTGCGAAGCCAGTAGCGGATCGTGCCGCCATCGACGCCCGGAATCGGCGCGAGCGCACCCACTGACATCAGCAGGCTTTCGAATAGACCGAGACGCAGCAGCCACGCCAGCAGGTCGCTCCGGTCGGCGGTGACGAGCACCAGTCCGAGGAAGACCACGCCGATCAACCCACTCATGATCGGCCCACCGAGCGCGCGTTGAATGTGAATGCGACCGGGCAGCTTGGGTTCGGTTTTTGGGTAAACGGACATAGCGAGAATCCCTAACATGCCCACCAGCACGCCCTGCATCGGATAACCGGTGCGTTTTGCCGCGTAGGCATGCCCCAGATGATGCAGGAATTCCAAGCCCCAATGCAGCGCTGTGCCGATTAGCGCGCCGATCAGGGCATCCCCGAAGGGCAAGCTGAGCGCCAGAAGCGCGATGGCGAACAGGATCACGAAGATGATCAGCGTGCCGACGGCGGCTGGCACGGGCAGAAAATCAACTGTCAGACGGTAAAAAGGACGGTCAGAGGTGGGATTCATACGAGTCCTGAAGGCTAGGTGAGTGTCACCCTGATTCTAGCGCGCGACCGGTAGAGTGCGAACCGGTCACAAGAATTTATCTGTGTGTAATGCAGGGCGTAATCATTTGTGTTACAGTGTTTTTGTGAAGTCTGGAAACGAACA
>CALKIA010000032.1 GCA_937988705.1 uncultured Chloroflexota bacterium
GTCACTGCGCGCACCGCATCGTCGACCCCCATCGTGAAGTAGTCGCCAATCGGCACAAACGCGAGATCGATGCCTTCATCGCCGATGAGCGCCATATCGCCGAACAGCGCTGTGTCGCCCGCAAAATACAGGCGATAGCCGCCACCCGTGATGATGAACCCATTAGGCATACCGCCATACGAGCCATCGGGCAGCGACGAGCTGTGGAAGGCCTGCGTAAACTTCACCGTCATGAAGCCGTAATCGGCACAGCCGCCGGTGTTCTGGCCGTGGGCGTTTTTCACGCCGTGATGCCGCAGCCACCCGCTGATCTCGACATTGCTGATGGTGGCAGCGCCGGTGAGCGCCGCGATATCGACCGTGTCACCCACATGATCGCCATGCCCGTGCGAAATCAGAATGTATTCCGGGGTCAGGTCTTCGACGGCGAAGGGCGCCAGCGGATTCCCGGTGACGAACGGGTCGATCAAGACCGAATGACCATCAATATCGAGCGCAAACGCAGAATGAGCCAGCCACGTGATATTTATCGCCATCTGAGTCCACCCTTTCCAAGCTTATTGTGCGAGAGGTAATGCCAAGGTAAATGTCGTTCCCAGATTCAAACCGGGGCTGGTCGCCCAAATTCGTCCGCCGTGGGCTTCTACAAGAGCCTTGGCGATGCTCAACCCGATCCCCATGCCGCCCTGCTTGCGCGTCATGTGATCTTCCACCTGATAGAACCGCTCGAAGATCTTTTCCAACTGGGCGGGCTCTAAGCCGACGCCGTTATCGTTGACGCTGATCCAGACTTCGCTGCCGCGAATTTCCACGCTCAAAATGATCCGCCCCGCATCGGGCGTAAACCGCACCGCATTGTTGAGGATGTTGGTGATCGCCATCCCCATGCGAATGCGATCGATCCGCACGGTGACATTGTCATCCGGCGCGTTGTACAGAAAGCGATGCTGTTTGGCTTCGGCCAAAGCGAACGCTTCCTGCGCGATCTCTTTCAGGAAACTGGCGAGGGTCACCGCTTCAAAGTTGAGTTCCGACGAATTCTGGTCGATGAAACGCAAATTCGTCAGGTCTTCGATGATGCGCCGCAGCTGCATCGCACTCGACACCACTTTCGAAGCATGGGCGCGCACTTCCGGGTCTTCGGCATCCTGAATAAAGCTGGCATAGCCCAAAATAACCCCCAGCGGCGTCCGCAGTTCATGCGACGCGATGGAGATGAAATCGCTTTTAAGCTTATCCAGATGGCTGAGCTCTTCGTTGGCCTGACGCAGTGCCGCGACGAGCTGCGCACTTTCAATGGCGACTGCGGCCTGCGACGCCAGCGCACTCAAATAGGTGGCATCGTCCGCCGTCCAGGGCAAGTTGCGTTTATTGATCGCTTCCAGCACGCCAATGATACGGCTCTTGGAATGCATCGGCACGCCGAGAATCGAATGGGTGCGAAACTCGAAGTCTTTGTCGATTTTGGCGTAATGACGGGGGTCGCGTTCCGCATCTTCGACCATGACCACGCGATTTTCGCGCAAAACCGTGCCGGCGATGCTGCCTTCCAGCGGGACGGAAGAACCGATGATGGATTGATTGCTGGTGGTCGTCGACGCAAACCGGAGTTCGTTCGTCTTGGTATCCCACAACAGCACCGACGCTGCCTCTGCATCCACGATTTCAGCCGCTGCCTCCATGATGAGCCCTAACAGGGGTTTTAGCCTGAGGTTGGAGTTCAACGATGCGCTGATTTCTGTCAGCCGGGTCATGATCGCAATTTTTTGTTCGTAAGCCTGTTTTTCTTGCTCTGTCATTTGAGGCAAACCATTGTCTTCATTGAGTCTTGTTGCATTATAGCGCAGCATAGCATTACGCGGGGCTTTCTGCTCATTGAGATATTCCCTACGGATTCACTGTATATATTTTTAGTCGTAGTAGTAGAGCCTGTTCAAACTGTTCATAACTCTTAAGCCCAACAAAGAGTTTAATTTTTATCGCCAGTTATATCCCATAACACCCAAATTAATCACAGGCGTTACCCAAATGTTGCGATATAATAGCACTTGTGTTCGGAAAGTTTTGAACAAGCGGATTGTTCAAAACTCGGGGACTTATGAACAGTTTCGACAGGGGACAGTCCCAGATTCACGCACTAATGGGGGGTGCGGCTTGTATTGCGGAGTCTATATCCCAACCTGTTCAAAACTTTGAACGAGTTATGAACATAATAAGCGACTTACCTGTTCAAAACTCAGCCGAGTTATGAACAGTTTTAGAACAGGAGTCCAGGAATGTTCAAAGTTGTGAACAGGCTAGGACTTCCGGCGACCGCCTTGATTCCCGACTTTGGGATAGATTTGGGAAAGGAAGGATCAAGGCGGTTGTCCACGGATCAGCGCTGCTTAAGGCTTTAAGTGCCGGCCATTTCCATCAACCCGCAGACCGCGCCCCCCGGATCTTGAATGACGCAGAAACGCCAGCCGGCGCCACCGCGAACGGGTGTGAGCACCTTGCCGCCATTCTGCTCGACCACTCTGATGCTCTCTTCGAGATTGGCCACGCTGAAATAGTTGATCCACTGGGGCGGCTGCGTCGCGTTCTCGCCGAGTGCATGGCACACGCCGACCACGGCATCACCGCTGGCTGGGTCGACCATCGAGAAGTCGGTGTGCTCATCGACTGCAATGTCTTGCACCTTCCATCCGAAGACCTGAGCGTAAAAATCGCGGACTTGCGCGGCATTCGGGATGGTGAGATCCGTCCACACGATTTTACCCATCGGCGGCTGCGTCATGCGTTTCTCCTTTAGACTAGAGCAGATGTTCTATTCTAAGGGGATGTCATCAGAATTGTCAATCAGCCTACAACTTTAGGCGATGTCATACCGTAGAATCACACATTGAGGCTGCGCGCCGATCAACCGAAGGATACGATTATGCTGCACCCCCGTTTCAAACAATGGCTGTACCGGGGCAATCGCCCCAATCTGCTCGCCCAACTGATGAATCGCTGGTGGGGCTGGGTCGCTTCGATCGGCATCACGCGGAACTATATGGAAACGCTCGAAGTGGTCGGGCGCAAGTCGGGGCGGTTGGTTTCGTTTCCCGTGGCCATCGCCGTGGTGGAGGGTCAACAGTATCTCGTGTCGATGTTGGGCAACGACGCCCAGTGGGTGCACAACGTGCGCACCGCCCACGGTCAGGCGGCGCTGCGCAGTGGTCGACGGCGGGAAGTGCGGCTCGAAGAGGTCCCGGTGGAGCAGCGCGCGCCGATCCTGCAAGCCTATATCAAACGCGCGCCGGGAGCGCGTCCGCACATGCTGCCGCTCACCATCGACTCGCCGCTCACCGACTTTGAGCGCGCCGCCGACCAGTTCCCTGTGTTTCGGATTGTCAATGTTGCGTGACAATCCGTGCATTCAATGTGCGGTAGAGTCGTAAGCATTGGATTTCACCACAAAGGAGAACACTATGGCGCGCATGGGCGAAGTCGATCTCGAAGAATATGGCGCGTTGCGGATACGGGTCAAAGAATTAGAGGATCAGGTCGCATTTCTGATGCGCCACCTCAATGTGACCTATGTGCCGCCGGGTGGCGAATTTGAAGCGCAGGTGAAGCAGTTGGCGCTGCAAGGCAAGATCCTCGAAGCGATCAAGCTGTACCGCGAAAAGACCGGCGCATCGCTGGAAGAGGCGAAGAATTACATGGGCATGTACAGCAAGCGCTAGGAGGATTGCGCCCCTACGAGAGAAGCGATCTTTCGTAGGGACGCGATTTATCGCGTCCGCTGTCAGAGTTTGCGAGCGTGCATCACTTCGCGATCGGTGATTGGGCGAACCTGATCACCGGTCACGGTGACGACGTCAAGCGTTTTCCCGGTCACCGTGAAGATTTCGAGCTCGTAGCTGGCCCCGCTGCCGTAAACGTGAACCACCGTGCCCACATCGCCCGCGCGCAGCTGATGCTGAGGCAGATCAACGGTCAAAACCACCGTATCCAATTCGTGTTTCACGAATTAGTCTACTTTTTCAAAAACAATATGCCAGGACATAGTACCTGTCATCTCTAGCAACGCCTCGCAACCGCTAGAGCGAAACACAGTTTCTTCGCGTCCACCCTGAGAAAAAAAGAGCGGAACCGTCTCAGAATACGCCGTGCCACACTCGCCAGATAGTCTCTGAATATTTGCGCCACCGATTGCTATTGTGGCACTTGAGGTAAAGTCAGCCGCAATCCTGTAAACGCCCTCTGGTATTGTGAACGGACCGATCACCCTTGCGCCATCCCCCACAAAATCAAGTGTCGTGTTGATTATGTCAGTTGTGTTTTGAGTACAAGCATCTTCTAGCGCGTCGAGCTGAGTACGCATGGAAGTAACAGATTGCAGCACGGCATCAATATCATCACCAACAGCACCTATTTGCATAAGCGATAATTCCGACATCAACGCAAGAATTGCTTGGTTTATATCCATGGTGCTGCATGTAGGTGGAACAGCGTCTTGAGCTGATACTGAAACACTGAAAGCTACTATAAGAATGACGAGAGTTATCAATTTCATAGTGTAACCCCTACACTTAGTTAGCTAAATATATAGTATTCTACAGTCAAATCAAAATCTTCAATTGTCTAAAAATCAACTCTAAAGCAAACCGCCCCCATCATATGACGGGGGCGGTTGTTGGTGCGTGTCTACTGTTTAGAAATCGGTGACGCGGTGGCAGGACACCCAGTGACCGGGCGTGACTTCTTCCAGCACCGGATCGGGTTCTTCGTAGCAG
>CALKIA010000033.1 GCA_937988705.1 uncultured Chloroflexota bacterium
TCCCAGTAAGTTTTGCTATACTTCGCCGCGTTTACGTTAAGGTAAGGACATTGAATGTGATGGACATCATTGTAACCGGATCAATCGCCTATGACTACCTGATGCGATTTCCGGGACGCTTCGCCGATCATCTCCTCCGCGAACAACTACATCAGGTCAGCCTCAGTTTTCTGGTGGACGATATGTCCAAGCACTGGGGGGGCAACGCGGCGAACATCGCCTACACGATGGCGCTGCTCGGCATGCGTCCCAAGCTCTTTGGAACGGTTGGGCGTGATTTCGGGGACTATCGCCTGTGGCTCGAGTCGGTGGGCGTGGATTGCTCGACCGTCCGGCAGATCGACCATGTGTTCACGGCGTCGTTCTTTGCCAATACCGATCTCGACAATAATCAGATTGCGTCCTTTTACAGCGGCGCGATGGCCTTCGCCAAAAATTACACCATCGCCGATGTGTACGATGGTATTCCCGATCTGGTGATCATTTCGCCGAACGATCCTGACGCCATGGTGAATCTTGCGGAAGAATGCCGCACCCGGGGCATCCGTTTCCTCTATGATCCCAGCCAGCAAGTGCCCCGCCTGAACGGGGAACAACTCCGCGCCAGCATGCAGGGCGCGTATGCCATGATCGTCAACGCGTATGAAGCGGAGATGATTTCCAGCAAGACCGGTCTGAGTATTGAGCAAATGCGCGATCAGATCGAGATTCTGGTCGTGACGCAGGGCAAGAAGGGTTCGCACATTTACCAGAACGGCGTCATGATCGATGTGCCCGTCTTCCCGATCGATTCGATCAAAGACCCGACCGGCGTCGGCGATGCCTACCGTTCCGGCCTGATCTTTGGGATGATGAATGGTGCTTCGCTCAAACTGGCGGGCGAAATGGGGTCGCTGTGCGCCGCCTACGTGCTGGAACAGGTCGGCACGCAAAGTCACAAGTTCACCGCGGATGAGTTCGCGGCGCGTTTCCGCACTCATTATGCCGATGATGGGGTTTTGGGGCGGCTGTTCCAGCCCGAATCGGCGCAGTCGTAGGGTAGACGGGGGCGACTATAGCCCTCTCTACCTATTCGTGAATTTGATCAATGTGTTACAATCCCGACGTTTTGGGGAGCATTCCCTGTGATTTTTGATATCAGGAGACTACATGACTGTTGAACATGATGTGAAAAGCCTCGATTTGGCGATGGGCGGTCGTTACCGCATTGAATGGGCCGAACGTGAAATGCCCGTGTTGCGCGCAATCCGCGAACGGTTCGCCGTTGAAAAGCCGCTCGCTGGCCTTCGCATATCGGCGTGCCTTCACGTCACCACGGAGACGGCGAATCTGATGCACACCCTGCAAGCGGGTGGCGCCGATATTGTCTTGTGCGCGTCGAATCCGCTGTCCACGCAGGATGATGTCGCGGCTTCGCTGGTTTCACATTACGAAATCCCCGTCTATGCGATCAAGGGTGAAGACAACAGCACCTATTACGATCACATCAAGGCGGCGCTGGATCACAAACCACATCAGACGATGGACGATGGCGCTGATCTCGTCAGCACGATTCACAAGACCCGCCGCGAACTGCTCGAAACCATCGTGGGTGGCACCGAAGAAACGACCACCGGCGTGATTCGCCTCCGCGCGATGGCGAAGGATGGCGCATTGGAATTCCCCGTGATCGCCGTCAATGACAGCAATACCAAGCACATGTTCGACAATCGCTATGGCACCGGTCAGAGCACGATTGACGGTGTGATTCGCGCTACGAATATGCTGCTGGCGGGCAAGACCGTGGTTGTGGCCGGCTATGGCTGGTGCAGCCGTGGGATCGCCAGCCGCGCGGCTGGCCTCGGCTCGAACGTGATCGTGACCGAAATTGATCCGCTGCGCGCACTCGAAGCCGTTATGGATGGTTTCCGCGTCATGACGATGGAAGAAGCCGCCCCCATTGGCGACCTGTTTATCACCGCGACGGGCGATATCAATGTGCTGGACGAACCCCACTTTGCCAAGATGAAGAGCGGCGCGATCCTCGCGAATTCGGGCCACTTCAATGTCGAAATCAATATCCCTGCGCTGGAGCAGATGAGCGGTGGTAAGCCGCGTCTGGTGCGTCCGTTCGTGGAAGAATACACCGTCAGCGGCCGCAAGATTTTTGTGCTCGGCGAAGGCCGCTTGATCAATCTCGCCGCCGCGGAAGGTCACCCCGCCAGCGTGATGGATATGAGCTTTGCGAATCAGGCGCTCGCCGCCGAATACATGGCGAAGAATGCCGCGGTGCTCAAGCCGGAAGTGTACGTCGTTCCGGAAGACATTGACAAGGAAATTGCCCGTCTCAAACTGCTCTCCATGGGGATTCATATTGATACGCTGACCGATCAACAGGCTTCGTATTTGACCCAGTGGGAAGAAGGCACGTAATATTTTACCTTTTCGTCCGAAGGGAGTCCGCGATATGCAGATCATGAAACGCTTCACCTTGATTGCGCTGGTGCTGATGCTGTCAGCCCTAGCGATCATCCCTGTGGCCGGGCAGGATAACGGCGCGAAGACGCGCTTCGTCCATGCAATTCCCGGCGCGTCCGCCGTCGATATCTATGTCGATGGTCAATTGGCGGTGAGCAGTCTCGAATTTGGCAGCGCGACAGACTATATCGCGCTCCCGGCGGGCGAACATGCGCTGACAGTCACGCAGGAAGACGCTGCGACGGCGCTGTGGGAGCAAAGCATCCAGTTTGCCGATGAATCGGTGTCAACGCTGGTAGCCTCGTCGATTAATCCGCTGGAATTCACCCAGTACACGGATGATCTGAACCCGCTGCCGCTCGGTAAGGCGCGCTTCACTGCGATCCATGCGATTGCAGATGCTGATCCGGTGGATGTCGTTCTGGCGACCGGGCAGCCCGTCATTCCGGCGCTGACCTACAACCAGCCCTATGGCACGCTCGACCTGCCCGCCATGACCTACGATTTGGCGATTGTTCCGGTGGGCGATTCGCTCGAAAACGCGCTCATCCCGGCAGCCACCTACGCGCTCGACAGCGGGACATCGTACGTGGCGCTGGCCTATGGCACGGCGAATGACCCGCAGGTGCTGCTGCTCAGCGCGCCGACGAACGGCGAAGGTCAGGGCGGCGCATTGCGCTTGATTCATGGCGTGCCCGAAGCTCCGGCCGTCGATGTGTATGTCAATGATGTGCTCCTCGCCCCGGCGCTGGCGTTCGGTGAGCTCACCGAATACATTGCGCTGCCCGAAGGCGACTACACGGTTAACGTGAGCGCGACGGGTTCGGCAGATAACATCGTCTCCGGCACGGTTTCGGTGGCGGCGGGCGATTACATCAGCGGGATTGTGCTGGGTGGCACGACGGCCCCCGAATTGCAGACCTTCTCGGAAAAGTTCGGCACGGTGAACAGCACCGAGTCGGCGCTGTACGTCATCAACGCCCTGACCGGCGTGTCGTCGGTCACCGCCTCGCTGACCGAAGGCGCAGGTCTGCTGGCGGATATCGCTTCGGGCACGGCGCAGTCCGCGCTGCTCGCTCCGACTACCGAAGACATCGTCCTTGGCATCAATACCAGTGATGCGTCGGGTGTGCAGCCGCTCGATCTCCCCGGTGTGTATGGGGGTGTCGTCTACACGGCGATTCTGCTGGATGGCGGCGAAGTGATCGTCGACAGCGCCAGCATCGCGCAGGATTTGGGGAGCGCGCCCGTCACTGAAGTGGCGACGCCGGAACCGACGCTTGAACCGACTGCGGCCCCGACCGAAGCGGCTGTCGCCCCGACGGCTGCGCCGGAAGTTGCTCAGGTGCTGCCGACCGCGACGCTCGCCGCGCCGCAGGCGACTGCTCCCGCCGCCTTCACCGGCCCGGTTGCGCAAATCATGTTGAATCCCGGCGCGAATCTGCATATGCGCGAATATCCGCGTCCGGATGCGCGCTCGCTCGGCCTCGCGCCGTCCGGTGCGACGCTGCTGGTGCTCGGTCGCGAAGGTGAACCCGGCCCGGTTGCGGGCCTTGTGCCGACGCCCACGACCACACCGTTTGTTGATCCGGTCACGCTGCTGCCCGACGAAGATACGGATCTGGTGCCGGAAGAGACCTGGCTGTATGTCACCTATATCACACCCGACGGGGGTTCGATTACCGCGTGGGTGAATGCGCAGTTCCTCGCGTTGAGCGATGTGAGCGGCGAAAAAGTTCTGCTGCGGGATTTCGTCACGATCCCGAGCAACCGTTATGGCTTCGCGTCCAACACGGCGATTCAGCCGCCGACCGCGCGCCAGAGCGTGCTGACCGTCACCATCATCGGCGTTGATCCGTCGGCGAATGTGCATATCCGCCGCACGCCGACCACCGATGGCGAATCGCTGGCGCGTATTCCGAACGGCACGGTGCTGGACTTCCTCGGTTTGAACGAGGAGCAGGATTGGGCGTTTGTGCGCTTCAACAGCGCCGACGGTGGCTCGCTGCGCGGTTGGGTGAACACCTCGTTCATCACGTACCTGCGCAACGATCAGCCGGTCACCATTGACGAACTGGTCACACGCGAAGAACTGGTCACGATTGCCGATGAAGAACGCGGCGAAATTGAAGTGCAGGCGCAGGCGGCCGCACCCACGGCGACCCCGCTGCGGGATGCGATTGTCGGCGAAGTGATCGGGCTGGACCCGGGCGCGAATCTGCACATGCGCCGCCGTCCGAGCGCGACCTCCGAATCGATCGCGCTGCTGCCTAACGGCACGACGCTGGTCATCACCGCGCAGTCGGTCGATACCGAAGGGCGCATCTGGTTGGAAACCACCTATCAGGATCAGACGGGTTGGGTGTGGGCACAGTACATCCAATTGACGTTCAATGGTCGCTTGTTTGAGGTCACACAGGTGCCGACGCAGTCACCGACCCCAACGGGCACGGCGACGGAAACCCCGGCGGGCGGCTGAGTCATCTAACAATGTACAGGGGGTCGGTCGTAATTGCCGCCCCCTGTATAATTATATCGGATGACATTACCTTTTCACTTTTAGAGAGACAATCGCATGAAACGTGCATTGATCACCGGCATCACCGGGCAAGACGGCTCGTACCTGGCAGAATTACTGCTGTCCAAGGGCTATCAGGTTTACGGGACGATTCGCCGGAGCAGCACTACCAATTTTGAGCGAATCCAGCACATTCAGGACGACGTCACGCTGATTCAGGCGGATCTTTCCGACCTGACGAGCCTGATTTCGGCGGTACGCGAATCCCAACCCGACGAAGTGTATAACCTCGCGGCGCAAAGCTTCGTGCCGACCTCGTGGTCGCAGCCCGTCTTCACGGGGGCGATCACCGCGTTGGGCGTGACGCAAATGCTCGACGCGATCCGCAATGCCAAGCCGGATGCGCGTTTCTATCAGGCGTCCAGCAGCGAAATGTTCGGCAAGGTGCAGGAAGTGCCGCAGCGCGAAAGCACGCCGTTCTACCCGCGCAGCCCGTATGGTGTCGCCAAGGTCTACGGTCACTGGATTACCGTGAACTACCGCGAAAGCTATGATATGCATGCGACTTCGGGGATTCTGTTCAATCACGAAAGCCCCCGCCGTGGACGTGAGTTCGTCACGCGCAAAGTGGCGTACACTGCCGCGCGCATCAAGCTCGGTCTGGCCAAAGAACTGCGCATCGGCAACCTCGACGCGCAGCGCGACTGGGGTTTTGCGGGCGATTATGTCGAAGCGATGTGGTTGATGCTCCAGCAAGATCAGCCGGATGATTATGTGGTCGCTACCGGGCAGACTCACACCGTCCAGCGGTTGGTCGAAGTGGCCTTCAACTGCGTCGGCCTGAACTGGCGCGATGTGACCGTACAAGATGCGCAGTTCATGCGCCCGGCCGAAGTCGATCTCCTGATCGGTGACCCGAGCAAAGCCGGGGCAGTGCTCGGCTGGGAGCCGCGCGTCACCTTCGAGCAGTTGGTCGAAATGATGGTGAAATCCGACTACGACAAACTCAAGGCTGAACACAACCTTTGATGCTGATTGATACCCACTGCCATCTCAACTTCGACAGCTACGACGGCGATCGGGAGGCAGTTCTGCAGCGGGCCGCCGATGTGGGCGTGACTCGTATCATTATCCCCTCGGTCGATCTGGTGACAGGGCAAGAGGGGCTGGATCTGGCGGAGCGGTACGCAGGCGTGTACGCCGCCGCTGGCGTGCACCCGAACAGCACGGCTGAATTCACCGAAGCTGATCTCGCCCTGATCAGCGCGCAAGCCGCGCACCCCAAAGTCGTCGCCATTGGCGAAATCGGGCTGGATTATCACTGGGATGAGAGCCCCAAAGCCATGCAGCACCGCGCCTTTGAAGCACAGCTGGCGCTGGCGGCACAGCTCGAACTGCCGGTCATCATCCACAACCGCGAAGCGAGCGACGATGTGCTGCCGATCCTCGAAGCGTGGGCGGCGACGCTGCCGCCAGCGCTGAAAGAGCGCCCCGGCGTGCTGCATTCGTTCTCCGCGTCTGCCAGCATGGCCGACCGGGCACTCGCGATCAACTTTTATCTCGGTTTCACAGGGCCAGTGACGTATAAGAATGCGGATGAACTGCGGCGGGTGGCGCTCTCGACGCCGCTGGAGCGGATGCTGGTCGAAACGGATGCGCCGTTCCTCACGCCGGTTCCGCACCGGGGGAAACGCAACGAACCCGCCTACATCCCGTTGATTGCCGACCGGATCGCGGCGCTCAGGGGTTTGGCGCTTGACGAGTTCGCGGCGGCGACAACTGCCAATGCCGTGCGGCTGTTTCGACTCACAGATTAATCGGCAGGGACGAGGGCCGTTGCCCTCGCAAAACAAAAAGGACGAGGCATGCCTCGTCCCTACAAATTGGCTACATGGGGTAATTACGTGATGGGGGCAGCGGTCGCGTTCAGGAGCTGGTTCAGCTCTTCGGCGAACTGTGTCATCAGTTCTGCCGCCTGTTCCGCCGTGATGCGATCATTAGCGACCTGCAGGTCAAGGCGTGCCTGAGCGCGTTCCGTCGCTTCGGTCACGAAGGCGTTCACATCGACGCCGTTATCCGTGAGGAGGGTTGAGAGCGCAGCCCCGTCACGAAGCTGCTGGGCGATCTCACGAACATTCAAGCCGGTCTGTTCCGCCGCTAACTGCACGATGCCGACATCCATCACGCGATCCACAACCTGACCACGGCCTTCGCCGTTCAGAATGTTGGTGTAGAGGGTAGACAACTGCGCGATGGCTCTGTCCGCCTGTTCCTGCGTCAGCCGACCAGCGGTCACCGCCTGATTGATGGCTTCCGTTGCACCTGCCAGCGCATCCGCCGCTACCGCGTCAATTGAACCACCGTTGGCCGTGACAATTTCGCCGAGCGTCGCGCCGTCCCGCACCTGCGTGCTGACCTCGATCAGGTTCAGGCCGGTCGCGTCCATCACCGCCTGCAGCAGGTAAATCTGGTGATCTTCAGCCAGACGCCCGCCACGCTGACCCATGCCGCCGGGCTGACCCATACCGCCGCCCATCTGCCCGCCACGTCCGCCGCGGCCACCCTGTTGACCCATGCCGCCGGGCTGCGTCCCGTCTTGTGCCTGCGCTGGTTGATCCGCCGGGGGCGTGGTTTCCTGAGCATTCGCCGCCAGTGCGCCGCCCG
>CALKIA010000034.1 GCA_937988705.1 uncultured Chloroflexota bacterium
CTCAACTAAATTCGGCGAGGGGCCGGGGGTGGGGTCAGAAGGCAACCTTCTTAAACACCCGCAGTCTCGCCCCTACGAAAATCTCCTCTCAAATGGGCAGCTCGCACCAACGGCTAGATGAATAACTCCTCTGTGCGTTCTGTGGTTCAAGTCGTTTTATGGTATTCTGTTCATGTCAATTGTAATGAATAGGAGTCACAAGATGACGACGTATGGGATTCTGGTGGTCGATCCGGCATGGGACGACCAGACCAGCGCGCCGCTCGATAAGGCGACCGTCCAGCATAACCGCGCCGCACTGGGCGCCGGGACGCACGCCTTGATCTATGTCAGAGAGCCCGTCGAAGCCCTCGTCGCCGAAGCGATCCTCACGGGCGGCATCAGCGAAATCGACAGCGCGCCACCCGACGCGCACCCCGCACCAACCATCCCCGCCACCAACACCGAGCGCGGCTTGAACGTCACGAGTACGCCGACCAATGCGCCCAGCGCGCCTGAGGAACAACAGAGCTTCGGCGTGAATTACCGCGTTCCGCTGGAAATCAAACGCCACCGGCTGCTCACGGCGCCGATTCCGCTGAGCCGCATCAAAGTGACGCTCGGCGCCGGGTTCGCCGTGTTTGACGACGAGTGGATTCCGCTGGACGAAGCGGATTATCACACGCTGGTGCGCGAGTGGGAGGTGTAACCATGCTCCTGTATGCGCTCAAAGTAGTGCCGCCGGAATGGGACGAGCAGCTGCCGATCCCGTTCACACAAGCCGAGCATGATCAGTGGCGCGACCAAATTCAGAACGGCACGCGCGTGCTGATCTTCAAAGGCGCGCCTGTCAATCAACTGGTGGCCGAAGGCGAAGTTCACGGTTTTTTTGTGCAACCGCACCGCTGGTCCGAGCGAGCAACGCACGGTCTGCCCGATGCACTGGCGCTGGCCGATTATCTGCTGCCGCTCGGCGTGCTGTACACCCGCCAAACGCCGGAGTCTCGTCACTCGCTCAACAGTGTCCGCAGCGCACTGAACGACCCCCTGTTCCCGCACTCCCCCGGCGAATGGCGACCGCTCGATTTTAAGGAGTATCAGCGGCTGATTCAGGATTTTCCGTAGAATGAGCAGGCGTGAGTATAATCAAAGGGTGCTATATAGCACCCTTTTTTGATTCCGGGAGGCACGCCATGACTTCAGACTACGGCATAAAGGTTTTGTGGGCGGGGTGGCAGAACGAGCCGTATTTTGGCTTCAGCGCTCAAGGTTACAAACAGTGGGGCAACAATATTGAGATCGGCTCACATATGCTGCTCTACGAATCACTGAAACCAAGACCGGGACATAATCGTGGAATACAATCGATCATGGCGGAGGTCGAAGTAGTTACAGGGTTTGACGAGGTCACCGATGTTGTTGCTCCAACGGTTGAGCATGAGCACCTGATCGGTGTCAAAGTGCTGCGTTTGCGGGGGAGCGTCAATCCAATTCCATTGGACCATATACGCCAGATCATCCAGAAATCGAGTTTTCCCTCGGGCTTTACTTATTGGCGGCTTACCGCAGCAGAATATACAAATCTACTCAAGGAATGGGATCGTTAATGTCTCTCCCGCTCAACCAGATCATTCAGGGCGACTGTGTGAACGTACTGGCGACGCTCCCCGACAACAGCGTCGACCTGATCTTCGCCGACCCACCCTACAACATGCAGCTCCAGCAAGACCTGTTTCGCCCCAATCTCACCAAAGTCGACGCGGTCGATGATGCGTGGGATCAGTTCACCGACTTCGCCGAGTATGACGCCTTCACGCGCGCATGGTTGAGCGCCTGCCGCCGCGTGCTCAAGCCAGAAGGTACGCTGTGGGTGATCGGCACGTATCACAACATCTATCGCGTCGGCGCGATCCTCATGGATCTGGGCTACTGGATCATCAACGACACGCTGTGGATCAAGAGCAACCCAACCCCCAATTTCCGCGGCGTGCGCTTCACCAACGCGCACGAAACGCTGATCTGGGCGAAGAAAGACGCCAAAGCCCGCTACACCTTCAACTACCATACAATGAAGCGCATGAACGGCGGCAAGCAAATGCGCAGCGACTGGCATCTGCCGATCTGCAATGGGGCGGAGCGCATTCGCGTCAACGGGCTGAAGGCGCATTCCACGCAGAAACCGGAAGCCCTGCTCGAACGCGTGATCCTGTCGTCGTCACAGCCGGGGGCGGTGGTGCTCGATCCGTTCTTTGGGACGGGGACAACGGGCGCGGTCGCCAAGCGGCTTGGCCGCCAGTGGATTGGCATTGAGCGCGAACCGGATTACATCCGCGTCGCCACTGACCGGATCGCGGCAGTCAGCACAGAAGAGGCCGCGGTCGAACCGGACACCGAAGGGCGCAACGCGCCGCGTGTGCCTTTCCGCCGCTTGCTGGACGAGGGACTGCTCGGCTTGGGGCAAGTGCTGGTCTTCGACCGCGATGAGGAGTACATCGCCTTCATTCAGCCGGAAGGCAAAGTGCAGTACAAAGATCGGCGCGGCTCAATTCACCAGATCGGCAAGCTGATCACCGGTGCGCCCTGCAACGGGTGGGAACGCTGGTTTTACACCAACGAGCGCGGCGAACTCGCACCGATTGACGATCTACGCCGCCAACTGCGCAACACAAAATAGCTGCGCGAAATTCGGCGGCAGGCGTGACCATCCTCCGTATAATGAGATGACAGCGTTAGGCGGAAGAGGGGCGGCGGCATGCTGACGAGACACGAAGAATATTATCAAGCCCTGCTCGACAAAAATGTTGAGTATGACGGCGTATTTTATGTCGGCGTGACGACGACGGGTGTGTTCTGTCGGGCGACTTGTCCGGCGCGCAAGCCCAAGTTCGCTCACTGCCAGTTCTACGCCACGCCGCAGCAGGCCATCGACGCGGGCTTCCGGCCATGTAAACGCTGTCAACCACTGGAAACTGATGCGCCCGCCCTCATCCAGCGTCTGATCGCGGCAGTGGACGCGCAGCCCGACCGCCAATGGCGAGCCGAGGATTTCCAAGACGTCTACACCGACGCTTCGACCGCGCGCCGTCAGTTTAAGCAGCGCTTCGGCCTCACGTTTGTCGAATATGTGCGAGCGCGGCGCATGGGCATGGCGGTCAAGCAGCTGCAAGCGGGCGCAAGTGTCATCGACGCTCAGCTGGCTGCGGGCTATGACTCCGGCAGCGGTTTTCGCGACGCCTGCGCGCGGATTATCGGCGCGTCCCCCACCGCCAGCGCCGACCGCTGCATCCTGCATACCCACTGGTTGGAAACGCGCCTCGGCCAGATGATCGCCATCGGCGATGAGCAGCACCTCCTGCTGCTGGAATTCGCCCAACCGCAGCGCCTCGAACGGATGATCCCGTGGCTGCGACGCAAGACGGGCGCGGCGCTCGTCCCGGGGTCGACCGCGCCGCTGCGGAACATCGAAGCGGAGCTGCGGGCATATTTTGCCGGGGAGCGGCGCGCCTTCAGCACACCGATCCGCCCGATCGGATCGCCGTTTCAAATGGAAGTTTGGCGCACCCTGCAAACCATCCCCTACGGGGAAACCGTCACATACGCAGAACTCGCCGCACATGTAGGTCAACCAGCAGCGGTGCGCGCGGTCGGAAGTGCCAACGGCGCAAATCCGCTGGCGATCATCGTGCCGTGTCACCGCGTGATCGGCGCCAATGGCGATCTCACGGGCTACGGCGGCGGCTTGGCGCGCAAACGCTGGCTACTGGATCATGAACAGGAGAGGCTAAAGTGAACGCAGTCGAACGGGCACAGTTATTCACGAGTTTGCATGTCAAAGGCGATCCGCTGGTACTGTTCAATGTGTGGGACGCGGGAAGCGCCCAAGCGGTCGAATCGATTGGCGCGCAAGCCATTGCGACGGGGAGCTGGTCGGTCGCGGCGGCGGATGGCTACACCGATCAGGAAGAGATTCCGCTCGACGCGGTGCTGGCGAACCTACGACGGATTGTCGCCTGCGTGCCGCTGCCCGTGTCGCTCGATT
This sequence comes from uncultured Chloroflexota bacterium, assembly GCA_937988705.1. Classification (GTDB taxonomy): domain Bacteria; phylum Chloroflexota; class Anaerolineae; order Aggregatilineales; family Phototrophicaceae; genus Flexifilum. The sequence continues at coordinate 4,019 of CALKIA010000034.1, forward strand.
TTGAGGGCGGCTATGCGCGCGAACCCGAAGCCCTGCAAGTGAACATCGAGCAGGTGATCGCCGCAGGCGCGATTGGCATCAACTTCGAGGATCAGGTCGTGGGGGGCGCAGGGTTGTACAGCGTCGCGGAACAGGCTGCGCGCATCACGGCGATCCGGCAGGCCGCCGATCGGCTCGGCGTGCCACTGTTCATCAACGCGCGGACGGATATCTTCCTGCACGCGCCGCCCGAGCAGCACAGCGACGCGCACCTCGAGGACGCCATCCGGCGCGCTCATGCCTACGCTGAAGCAGGCGGCAGCGGCTTTTTCGCGCCGGGATTAGCAGACGCCGACCGGATCGCCCGGCTGTGCGCGGAGTCGCCGCTGCCCGTGAATATTATGTTCCTGCCGTATGCACCTGCACCCCGGCAGCTCGCCGAACTCGGCGTCGCCCGCATCAGCTATGGGCCGCGACCCTATCGCCTCGTGCTTGAGACGCTCAAAGAGGCGGGACGCAAGGCATTAGCGTTGGAGTAGGCGGAGGGGATAGATATTTCATCTGCGCCGACCCCACCCCCTGACAGGGGTAGGTATTTGATGGTGGGGACAAGCCAGACTGGGACCAACCCCTCAACCCCCAACCCCTTCTCCCACGCAAGCGGGGAGAAGGGGAGAACTCCGTGGTTTTGTCCCTCTCCCCGTTTACGTGGGAGAGGGACGGCTGGCGCAGCCAGCAGGGTGAGGGGTGTACAAAAAACCTACCCTGACAGCACCCCCGACCCCGCCCCGAATTCGGGGCTGTGAGCCAACATTTCACACAATTTAACGCAGCGGACGCGCAGAAGCGCGTCCCTACAGCACCCCTATTCTGGGAACTGCGCCTCGACCCATTCGATGAGGGCGTCGGTCAGCGCGGGCTGCGCCTGCAACAGCGCCGCGCCCCGCGCCGCTGAGTCAATTTGCTCAAACCGGATCGACCCACGGGCGGCATTGTTGAGGGACTGCGCCACGCTGAAAGTTGGATCGCCTGTCCCGGCGGCGATGAACAGCGGACGCGGGTTGTAACGCAAAATCGCGCTGCTGATCAGCGTCTGGTCGAGGGGACTGAGGACGGCCAGCGCATCACACAATTGCTCGTTCGCACACCCGGCGAGCGCTTCATCCGCGCCCGCGTCCGCGCCGATCACGGCCAAGCGCCCCGGATCGACCAATTGACTGAGCGCATTGATCATGGCGGCGAAATCACCGGTCGCGAGGTTGCTCTGCCCGGCGCCGCGGCTGCTAATCGCCAGCACCGTGAAACCACGCGCCTGCAACCGCAGCGGCAAATCGAGCCACGCCGTGCGGTCGGGCGCGAGCATGAGGATGCCCGGCGGCCGTTCGAGTACCGCCGCCGTGTACAGATCACCGTCCAAGGCTGTGCCATCCGGCGCGGTCACGCTGATCGGCTGCCGGCTTTCACCGGGGATAATCGTGCCTTCAGCGAGCGGTGGCAGTTCAGAGTCCCGCGGAAGCGCCGCCGCCGTCGGGTCGTTGATGCCCGCATTCAGGAGCGCGGTCGGCTCGTGTTCCTGCGCATACGGGCGCACGACGGGACTCGCCGCCAACGTGGGAGCAGATAAGGTGCGGGTCGGCTCCACGGTCGGCATGAGGTTGTCGCAGGCCGCCAAGAGCAGCACCACGACTACTATGAGTTTTCGAACCATATTCCCTGCTTCCGTTCGTCGGGGTGCGGTTGAGTGCACCCCGTCCAGAACGGCTATTTTACAGGAATTCAGGCGTTCCGTGCGACGACAATCATGCGCGGCGCGCCGTCCACAAAGGGGCTGCTGTCAAAATCGCCGTAGACTTCGTCCAGCGTTAAGCCCGCAGCGGGCAGCAGCAAGCGCATTTCCGATAGGAAAAAGTAGCGGATCACCGTCGGCGCAACCGTGCGATACAGCAGGTTATCGCTGGAAATCTCGTCGTAAATCCACGTGACATACATCAACTGTTCAACGCGATCCAGCCGGCTGACCGACTGCTGCATCACCAAATTGCCCGTTTCGCCATCGATGAAGGTGCGTTCCAGCGTAAGTGCCTCGGTGTCGGACCCAGCGAAAGCTTCGCCCGCATTGGGCAGATCGATGACGACCATCCCGCCTTGCGCCAGCCAGCCCTTGATCCGCTTGAGCAGACCGAGGTGGGCTTCGTGCGTTTGGAAGTGCATGAAGGTGTTGTAGGGGATGATGACCAGCTTGAACTTGACGTCCAAGTCCACCTGGAGCGCATCGCCATGATGGAAAGTCACGCGTCCGGCGAGATGCGGCGAACCCGCCAGCTTCTGCGCTGCCTTGGCGAGCATCTGGCCTTCGATTTCGATGCCGTGCACTGTGTAACCTTCATCCGCGAGAAACAACGCCACGCGCCCGGTACCGCTGCCAATAATCAGAATCGGATCACCGCTGTCAGCCGCTAATTCGCTGTACAACGACAAGTCTTCGGTTTTATCCGCATGTTCCGAGTCGTAAAGATAAGAAATCGTCGAGTAGAAACCAGCCATCGATCTATGTCCGTTTGTTGAGAAATGCCTGTAACGTGCGCACCTGTGTTTCACCTTCCCACAGGGGCGGAAAAAAGGATCGCTCCGTCAAGAGCGCCGTGTCATAGGGTTGGGTCAACCCGGCTTGCAGCAGACTTTTCAGCGCGCGCACAGCGTCTGCATCCTGCGTCACGATTTCACCCGCCAGCGTCAGCGCCGCATCCAAGGCCTGTCCAGCCGGGGCGACCCGGTTGACCAGCCCCGCGCTGAGCAGTTCCGGCGCTTTGAGCGCGTGCCCGCGCACCAGCCAGTCGAGCGCCCGCGCGTAGCCGACGAGCCGCAGCAACCGCTGTCCGCCACCCCAGCCGGGGACCACCCCGCGCTTGATCTGCACGAAGCCCAGGCGAGCAGTTTCATCGACGACGCGCAAATCGCACGCCAGCGCGATCTCGCTGCCGCCGCCGAGCGCGTAACCGTTGATCGCGGCGATCACCGGCACGGGCAGAAGTTCCAGCTGGCGGAGCGCGTCGCCCATAATGGTGATCATCGCCAACGCCTCGTCAGCGCTGGGGCGCGTACTCATATCGACCAGATCGGCCCCGCTGCAAAACGCCGCAGTCCCCGCCCCGGTGAGAATTAACGCGCGCAGGTCGGGGTTTGTCGCGCACTGTTCAATCGTGGCTGCAAAGGCCTGCATCGTCGCCACATCAAGCGCGTTATGGGCGTGCGGCCGGTTGAAAGTGATGACGGTGACGCCGGAAATGGGCTGATCGATTAAAAGTGTATCTATCATAGAACCTTTAGGGTCGGGCAAACCATAAGCGTACTGTGAAATCAGTTCCCGGTCACTTCCCAGATTTGGGAAGGAGCTGGGCAGACTTCAGAGCGCACGCTGACGAGAATGGCCACATTGGCAAACTGCCATTTAGTCTAACGATTTCCCTACGCTATGTGAAGGTCATTTGCGCAACCAAACGCTATTTTGATACAATGCCGCCGATACGCCTATGGCGACCTGTGTTCGGAGGAAGACCACTCACGCTCGAATCTAGCTGTGGGGTTGACCATAGTTGAGAGATAATATGCAGCTTTTAAAGACTGTCCGCATCGGTTTGTTGCTCGCACTCATCCTCTTTTCCGTCACCATTTACGCACAAGATCAAGGCTTTGACACCACGACGACCACGAGCGTTTCGCTGCGCAGTGGCCCGGGCACAGAGTGGCGGCGTGTGGCTTCCCTGCCCACGGGTACGGCCGTCCGGCTGGATGGTCAGGCGTTTACCGGAGCATGGGTGCGTGGCATTGCGTCCAGCGGCGAAATCGGCTGGCTGCTGTCAACCAATCTGAACATGACACCGGAACAGGCGGCGGCGCTGCGCCCCGTGCTGCTCGAAGACCCGTTTACGCTCACCGCACCCCCGGCGGCGAATCCGCCGGCGAATAACCCGCCCGCGGCCGCCCCGACGGAAGTGCCCGCGAATGGCGCACCGCCCGCCAACCTGCCGCCGACCAATGTGCGCGGTTTTAGCTACGGTGGCCATGTCGCCGAGCTGAGCCCCTACGCGGTCAGCCAGATGCAGCGCGCCGGGATGACGTGGGTCAAGCGGCAGCTGCGCAACTTTGAAGATCCAACGTTCGCCATCAATCAGGCACACGCCAACGGCTTCCGCATTCTGCTGGGGATGGTCGGACACGTCGATCAAGTGACGAACGATGCCTACCTTGACAGCTACGCCGCGTGGCTGGCGCAGGCGGCGGCGCTCGGCGCGGACGCGATTGAAGTGTGGAACGAGCCAAACATTGACCGCGAATGGCAAGCGGGGCAGATCAGCCCGGTACGCTATACTGAAATGCTGCGCCGTTCCTACAACGCGATCAAAGCGACCAACGCGAACACGCTGGTGATCAGCGGCGCGCCCGCCCCGACGGGCTTCTTCGGCGGGTGCACAGGCGCGGGCTGCGATGATAACCAGTTCATCGCGGGGATGGCGGCGGCAGGCGCGGCCAATTACATGGATTGTGTGGGCGTGCACTACAATGAAGGGATCGTGCCCCCGACTGCGACCAGCGGCGATCCGCGCGGCAACAGCACGCACTATACCCGCTACTTCACGACCATGATGAACACGTACGCGAACGCCTTCCGGTCGCGCCCGCTGTGTTTCACCGAAATGGGCTACCTGACGCCGGAAGGTTTCCCACCGCTCTCGGCGGGCTTCGCGTGGGCGCAAAACGTGACGCTGGCGCAGCAGGCCGCCTGGATTGATCAGGCGGTGGCGCTGGCGGCGCAGAGCGGCCGCGTGCGCCTGCTCATCATCTGGAATGTCGACTTCACCAATTATGGCGATGACCCCATGGCGGGTTTCGCGCTCATCCGTCCCGATGGGTCATGTCCCGCGTGTGACGCGCTTGGAAGTTAAGTGAAAGGAATACGCATTGGACGTTAAACCGATGCTCGATGAGGATACTTCAAACATCCCGGTGAATGCCCGACGGGGCGGCGGCTTCGGCTGCTGGATCACGGGTTGTGTAACACTGCTCGCGGCAGGCGCGCTGATCGTGGTCGGCTTGCTGCTGCCCCCGTTCAATCTGGCGGATCGCCTGCGCGGCACGAATTACGCCATGTTGAGCGCGGAGGCTAACGCGGTCGCTGAAGGCGACCTCACGCTGGCCGTCTACGGGGAGGACTTCGGCCAGAACTTTGGCGTCGACGTGCAGCCCATCCCCATGAACAGCTTTTTGGGGGGCGATGTCAGCGCTGGCGCGTGGATTCCCGATGCACTGGCGTCCGCGCCGCCCACGCTGGCCATTCAAAGTGATGTCTATACTATCAAGACGACCGGAGCAACGCCGAACGAAGTCACGCTGAGCATGACGATTCCCCCGGGCATGGACACCGACCTGCTCGACCTGTATACGTGGGATGTGAACAGCAATACGTGGCGTTTCATCCCTGCACAGGCGGTCAGCGGCGCGCTGGTGACTACCGTGGACGCTGTACCAGAACATGTGGCGCTCTTTCAAGCCGCCCCGCCCGATCAGCCGCGCGTGCTGGTCAGCTATGATGTGACGCAAGTGCTGTCGAACGAGATCGCGCAGTTGGCGACGTTTGTCGCGCCCGCCGGGTTGCAACCGGCGCTGGATGGCAAGCTCGTCGGCACGCTGGGCGCAGGCTTCGACCTGAACGCAGGTTATCTGGTCACGCCCGCGATTCGCAACTATGCCGACCCACTGGCGACTGACCCGCAGACGGTCAGCGCGATTCTCGCCAACAATGGGCTGCGCGCTGAACACGCGCTGCAAGTCGCGGCATTTGCGGGCGCGGGTTACGACGGCGTGCTGGTCGATTATCGCGATCTCTCCGCCGACATGCGCGCCAACTTCAGCCAGTTCATCACCGATCTCGGCGGGCGGCTCGATCAAGTCGGGCTGCTGCTGATCGTGAGCGTCCCGGCAGCGGAAAATGTCGGCGGCGAATGGCAAACGGGTGCGTATGACTGGCGCGCCATCGGCGATGCGGCAGACTTTGTGCAGATCAACCTGCCGAGTGATCCACGCGCCTTCGAAACCGGGCCAGATCGGCTGGTCGAGGCGATGCTCCGATGGGGCGTCGGCGAGATCAGCCGCGACAAGCTGCTGCTGGGCCTGTCGGCGCTCTCGCAGCGTGAGAGCAGCGGCGGGTTTGCCGCGATCGGCTTCGGCGAGGCCCTCTCCGCTCTCGGCGATGTGGCCGTCGACGCCCAGACGAGCGAAACCGGAACCATCGACCCCGGCGCGCTGATCATGGCGCGGCTGGATGGCTACAACGTCGCGGCGGGCACAGAAGCGAACATCGCCGGGACGTTCATCGAATATATGGATGAGAGCGGCAGCACGGTCGCCCGCATGTGGCTGACCACGCCCGAAGCCCTGCGCTACCGCATGGATAAAACCGTGCCCTTCGCGCTCGGCGGCGTCGCCTTCAGCGACTTGCTCGGCGGCGGTGTGGCGGGCGGTGTCACGCAAACGATCCTCGATTACAAACTTGGCCTGCCCGATATGCCGGGCGCCAGTGAACTAGCGCTGCGCTGGACGATTGAAGGCGCGGACGGCACAGTTCTCGATACGGTGCAAACAGGTTTGAATGATGAACTCGTCGCCACGATCGCCGCGCCCGATGGCAACTACGCGATCAACGTGGAAGTGGTCGGCGGCGACGCGAGCAATGCGGCGCGCGGCGGGGCGGCAGTCGCGGTGTTCGCGCCGACGCTGACGCCCACGCCCTTGCCCACTTCAACGCCCACGCCCACCCTCGCGCCGACGGTCGCGCCAGTGGTACAGCAAGCCGCACCCGTCGTGCAACCCGCGGCGGGCGGCGGTGGCGCAGTCGCGCCGGGCGCGGGCAGCATCGTCGTAGGTAATTTTGAGTATGGCGGTCACGTCACCGGCACGGGTACAGGCGCGACCGGCGCCATGCAGCGGGCGGGGATGACGTGGATGAAAGTGCAGCTCCGCTACAGCCCCGGCACCGATCCGGGCGTAGCGTCGCAGTACATCAGCGAAGCGCACGGCCGCGGTTTCAAGATTCTGCTCGGCGTCGTCGGCTACCCGAACGATCTCGCGGCGGGCGGCG
>CALKIA010000035.1 GCA_937988705.1 uncultured Chloroflexota bacterium
AATCAACGTGCGTGAGCTGCATCAGCGGACGGGAACAATGCATCATACGGCGTATCTGCCTGCGCGTCTGCACTGGCTGCGGCGCACAGAGCCCGCCCTGTTCGCGCAGGTCGCTCAGTGGATCGATGTGGGGACATACCTGTATCGCCGCTGGTTTCCGGCGGCGTCTGTGCCGATGAGCTACTCAGTCGCTTCGTGGAGTGGCATGCTGAATCGCGCCACACTCGATTGGGATGACCAATGGCTCGATAGACTGAATCTCACTAAGTCAATGCTCCCCCTGTTGTCTGATTATGATGTGGCGCTCAGCGGACAGAAGGCTGCTTGGATCCAACTGCGCGGGGCACAGTGGTTCCTTGCAGTAGGGGACGGCGCGGCGGCCAATATCGGGACAGGCTGTACCGATCCCACCAAGCTGGCGCTGACGCTAGGGACGACAGCGGCGCTGCGTGTAGTCACGAAGGTCGAACAGCCGCGCGTACCATTTGGCTTGTGGAATTATCGCGTGAATCGGGTCCTGCACTTAATTGGCGGTGCGACCAGTGAAGGCGGAAATATCTTTCAATGGGCGCGCAGAACGCTCAATCTGAGCGATGCGGAAATCAAGGCAGTGAGCGAACGCCGACCTGATGCGCATGGCCTCACGTTTCTTCCGCTGCTGGCGGGAGAGCGAAGTCCTGGATGGGCGGCACACGCGACTGGAACGGTAAGTGGGCTGCGATTATCCACTACACCGATTGAGGTGCTGCAAGCGGCCATGGAAGGCGTCGCGCTGCGTTTGGCCGCGATTGCCGATCAATTGGATGTGCCGCATGCCACGGTCATTGGCAGCGGCGGTGCGCTCTCGCCCGCTTGGGCGCAGATGATTGCCAATGCGCTCAATCGATCAGTGAGCGTACTGGAATCGGAGAGCGTGATCACGGCGTGGGGCACAGCGGTGCTGGTGTTTGCAGCGCTAGGAGAAAGTGTTCAGGCTGCGAGTCCGGCGATTGGCGCGGTTTACGCCCCGAACCCGAACCATGTGGAACTCATGCAGGCTGCCCTTGTGCGGCAGGCGGAACTTTACCAGAAGTTGTACGACCCCCTTTAGAAATTACGGAAATTTGCTATAGTCGTTAACAGACAAACTATGCTGACAAAGGACGCGCATGAAACCGTTGACGGTTCTATTCCTGTCGAGCTCGTTTAAGGGCGATGTCCTCCTGCGGACGGTCAAAGAGCTGGGCTGCCGCGTAATTCTGCTCACCGAAGAGGCATTGCAGAACGAGCCGTGGCCCCGTGAGGCGATTGATCAGTTTATGACCACGCCCGACCTCCGGCGCTATCAAGATGTGATCAACACGGTCACCTATATGTGTCGTGGTTGGGAGATTAATCACATCCTGCCACTGGACGAGTTCGAAGTCGAACTGGTTGCTATGCTGCGCGAGCATTTGCGCTTGCCCGGTATGGGGGTCACGGCGATCCGCAACTTCCGTGACAAGCTGGTGATGCGCGAAAAAGCGCAGAACGCCGGGATTCACGTGCCAGAGTTCACGCAAGTCCTAAATTATGACCGCCTGCGGCAGTATATGGACACTGTGCCCGCGCCGTGGGTGCTCAAGCCACGCACCGAAGCGGGTTCGATGGGTATCTCTAAACCCGAGAACAGCGAACAGGTGTGGCGCACGCTCGATCAACTGGGCGATCGCCAATCGTACTATCTGCTGGAACGCTTTGTCCCCGGAGATGTGTACCATGTGGATTCGCTGACCGTGAATAGGCGGGTGGTATTCGCCAGTGTGCAGAAGTATGGCAAGCCGCCGTTGCAAGTATATTCGGGCGGTGGGGTGTTCAGCAGTCGCATTCTCCCGCGCGAGTCGCTGGAGTCACGTGAACTGGTTCGCCTCAACGAGAAAGTGATCGTGGATACCCTCGGCATGACCAATGGGGTGACACACGCCGAATTTATTCGCGCTCACGAAAATGGGGAGTTCTATTTCCTCGAAGTGGCGGCGCGCGTCGGTGGGGCGTTTATTGCCGATATGCTCGAACAGGCGACCGGCTTCAATCCGTGGCGTGAATGGGGGCGACTGGAAGTCGCCATGCTGCGCAATGAAGCTTACGAACCACCGCAGATTCGGGACGAATACGGCGGTCTGCTGGTTACGCTGGCACGGCAGGCTGTACCCGATCTTTCGGCGTACAACGCGCCAGAGGTTGCGTGGAAAGCGGACAAGCCGCATCATGCGGTGGTGGTCTTACGCTCGCCCGATGCAGGACGCATCGAAGCGCTGCTCAACGAATACACCGAACGGTTCGTGGCCGACTTCAGCACCTCCGCACCCCCGATGGATGCCTCTCGCACCGGTCAATCGGGTTGATCAGGTTTACGGACTAAAGCAGAAACGTCATGCCCTTGTTCAGCGCCAATGTTCCTTATGCCGAAACTCTGCAGCGCGGCGTTCTGTCGATTCATGAACGACTCGGCGCCGCGACACAGTATACTGGGCGCGGAGTTGTCATCGCCTTCATCGACTCCGGCTATTACATGCATCCTGATCTGGGCGATCGCATCCTTGTGCATGCGGACGCTTCGACCCACCATATCATTGAGCAGCACGCAGTTATGACGCCGGACGATTTGAGCTGGCATGGACAGATGACGAGTGTCGTCGCCGCCGGAAATGGCTATGAGTCCGGCGGGCGCTTTCGCGGACTGGCTTCTGAGAGCCGCCTCGTGCTGATCAAGATAACCAGTCCGCGCGGGCTGGTCAAAGAGAGTGATATCTTGCGCGGCCTCCGCTGGTTGCTGGATACCCACCAGCATTACAACGTCAAAGTGGTCAATCTGTCGGTGGGTGGTGACTTCGTCAGTTATGACCCAGAGCATCCCATTCACAAAGCGATTCGCAAGCTGGTCGAAGCCGGGGTGACCGTCGTGGCCGCCGCCGGAAATCGTGGTCACAGTTCGATTGTGCCGCCGGCCAGTTCGCCACACGCGATCACTGTTGGCGGATATAACGATTCGAACACCACCGATTTCACGCAGTGGACGGCGTACCACAATGATTACGGAACCTGCTACGACGGCAGTACCAAGCCGGATGTAACCGCTCCGGCGGTGTGGATTGCGTCGCCGATTTTGCCGGGTTCGGGAGTGGCGCGGGAAGCCTACTGGCTCGGCCCACTATTGGAGTCGGAGAGCGAGCGCGGGCTGAAGCGTCTGCTCATGCGCGGCTATTCCGATCTCGGGTTTTCACTCGAAGAAGCCGCCCATCCGGGCGAACATCTCTACGCCAAATTGCAGGCACGCATCAACACCCATAAGCTGATTGACGCCAAGCACCAGCATGTCGACGGCACCTCAGTATCGGCGGCGGTGGTCACATCGCTGGTCGCACAGATGCTTGAAGCGAATCCGCGGTTGACGCCGGAAGCGATTCGCAGTCTCTTGCTGCGCACTGCTGTTCCTCTTCCGGATGTGCGGAGAGAGCAGCAGGGGGCAGGTACTATCCACGCAGCTAACGCCGTTCGAACGGCAGTAGAGGAACACGCATGAATCGGGAATATCATCGCTGGTACAGTCCAGCGCTGAATCGGCATATGGATCTACTCATCTTCGGACATGGCGGCGCGCGGGCGCTGGTGTTCCCCACGTCAATGGGAAAGTTCTACGAGTGGGAAGATCGCGGCATGATCAATGCGCTGCGCGAGCCGCTTGAAAACGGTTGGTTGCAGTTGTACTGCGTAGACAGCGTGGATACGGAAAGCTGGTACTGCTGGTGGGCGCATCCCGGCGGTCGAGCGTACCGGCATCACCAATACTTTGAGTATCTTCACAACGAAGTGCTGCCGCTGATGAATCAGAAGAACAGCAATCCATACCTGATCACCGCGGGGATGAGTTTTGGCGCGTTCCACGCCATGAGTTTTGGTCTGAAGTATCCCCACCGCGTCGATCGCATTCTAGCGATTGCGGGGCTGTACGATATTCGCCGGTTCACGGGCGGCTACAGCGACGACTATGTGTATTATAACAACCCGATGCAGTTCATCGCCGGGGAGAATGACCCGAACCGGTTAGCGGCACTGCGCCGTCAGGACATTGTCATCCCGGTTGGCAATACCGATCCGCTGGTGCAGCACTCGCGCGATATGTCCGGGTTGCTGTGGAGCAAGGGCATCGGGAACGCGCTGCGCGAATGGGATGGCTGGTGTCATGACTGGCCATATTGGTATCGTATGGTGCCGATGTACATGTTCGGCAATGCTTAAGGGACAGGGCGCACAGAAGTGCGCTCTGTTTTTTCTGATACATCAGACAAGCAGAGTCGAATATAATTACGCTATACTGGATTTTTCGTAAAATACTGAGGATTTCTCATGGCAAGCGAACCGCTCAAGATTGGTCTTTTTGTGGGTCGGGAGTGGTCATGGCCCCCGGCTTTCCTCGATGAAGTCAACCGCCGCACCGCCGAAACGGGCGTGATCGCCGAATATGTCAAAATCGGCGGCACGATGATCAACGAGCCGGTCAATTACCGTGTGATCGTGGATCGTATTTCGCACGAAGTGCCCTACTACCGCTTGTTCCTCAAACATGCCGCCTTACAGGGGGTAAAAGTCGTGAACGACCCCTTCATGTGGACGGCTGACGATAAATTCTTCGGGGCGGCGCTGGCGGAAAAAGTTGGGATTGCGCAGCCACGCACGGTCGCGCTGCCGAACAAAGAATATGTGCCGGGCATTGTTCACAGTGAGAGTTTACGCAACCTCCGCTACCCGATCGATTGGGATGGCCTCGTCAATGCGGTCGGCGGATTCCCGTGTGTCCTCAAAGATGCGCACGGTGGCGGCTGGAAAGAAGTGTATGTCATTCATACGATGGAAGAGTTGTGGGAGAAGTACAACCAGTCGGGGATGTTGTCCATGATCCTGCAGGAATTCATCAAGTGGGATGATTATGCGCGCTGCATGGGCTTGGGGCAAAGCGATGTACGTGTGATGCGCTACAACCCGAATGCTCGTTTCTATGCTCCAGAGCATGGTTTCTCGCAGGATTTGTACGAACGACTCTACAACGACACGCTGACCATTTGCCGGACGTTCGGCTATGACATGAACACCTGCGAATTCGCTATCAAGGATGGCGTACCGTATGCCATTGATTTCATGAACCCGGCGCCGGATATGGACGTGAATTCACTGGGGCGCGGGCATTTCGAGTGGATGGTTGTGCACATGGCCGATATGACCATTCGGTTGGCCCGTTCGAATGAAGGAACACGGGACTGTTATACATGGGGTGAACTCGTAAAGGCACGATCCGAGAAGGCGGTGTAGCCATGCTCGGTGACGCGGTCAATTACTATCACGGATTGCTCGATGACAACCTCGCGGCGGAAGCAGATGGCATCATGCGCTGGAAGTTTCGCCAGCGCAACCTGTATTTCGGTGAACGACCGATCTGCACGGTGCTGCGCCCCTACTTCTATTTTGCCGATCAGTGGGCGTACCTCAAGCACGAGACGCAAATTCTGCTGAGTGCCTTCCGCCGTGCGCATGAAGCCTGTTTGAATGATGCGAATATGCGCGCGCAGCTCGCGCTCGAAGCCTATGAAGAGCAGTTGTTCAGCCTCGACTTTGGCGGCGCAGTGCCGTGGACGACGTCGCGCCTCGACTCATTCTTCCACGCGGATCGCGGCGAACTGCACTATGTCGAGTACAACGCGGAAACCCCGGCAGGTATGGGCTACAACGATATTCTCGCTGAGGTTTTCCTCGAAATTGAGCCCATGAAGCGCTTTCAAGAGCGCTATCATGTTGAGAATATGGGGCTGGTTGGTGATCTCACATCGTCGCTCGTGATGGCTTATCATGAGTGGGGTGGGGTAGGGACACCGCAGATTGCGATTGTCGATTGGCATGAAGTGCCGACGCTTAACGAACATGAAATCATCCGTGCGCACTTCGAAAAGGCCGGGATCAAGGCGATTCTGATCGACCCACGCCAGCTTGAATATCGCAACGGCAAGCTGTGGGCGTTCGACTTCCGTATTGACCTCGTTTACAAACGCGTGCTCTACAGTGAGTTGGTCGAACGGATGGGCATGAACAATCCCATCTTGAACGCGGTGCGTGACCGCGCCGTGATGATCACCAACTCGCCGAGCGCCAAGCTGATGGCGAAAAAAGCGAGTTTCGCCTTTGTGAGCGACGAGCAGAACTCGCACCTCTTCACGGCTGAACAGCTGCGCGCGATTCATGAGCATATCCCGTGGACGCGGTTGGTGCGCGAACGAACGACCGTCTATGGTGGCGAACAGGTTGACCTCATGCCCTTCCTTGTGCAGAACCGCGAGCGCTTTGTGCTTAAGCCCAATGATGAGTATGGTGGCAAAGGCGTTGTTCTCGGCTGGGAGACGTCCTCGGATGTGTGGGAACAGGAACTGCGCCACGCAATGTCCATGCCCTACGTCGTGCAGGAGAAAGTCAATAGCATCGTCCGTGATTTCCCAGCCATGATCGATGGGAAAGTCGATATCAGCCCGCGCTTCGTTGATGCGAATCCGTACGCCTTCAATGGGCGCACCGTCTATGGTTGTCTCACGCGGCTATCCTCGTTGTCGCTGCTCAATGTGACCGCGGGCGGCGGTTCGGTTGTGCCGACATTCTTGCTGTACAGAAAATAGACCTTTGGGAGAGGGGCGCAGTTCTGCGCCCTCGCCTTAAACTTATTCATCATTTATTTGTATTGTAATTATGATATATTGGGCAGATTGCTCCGAGTAGTTGGAGGAACGCTTTATGCCCATGCAAGCTGAATGGAAACCGAAACTCGGCGCTGTGCCCATCGCCGGAGATAGCCAGCAACACTGTGAATTCCTCGTCTGGTCGCCGGAAGCCAAGACCATCGATCTGCATTTGATCGCTCGTGAAGAGTCGGGCACAGATCGTTATGTACCCATGGCGCGCATCGATAAAGGTTACTTTCGGGTTGTGGTGGCAGGCGTTACGCCGGGACAACGCTATCTGTATCGGCTGGATGGCGCGGCTGAATACCCGGATCCGGCGGCGCGGTCGATGCCAGATGGCGTCCATGGGGCGTCGGAAGTGGTCGCGCTCGATTTCGCGTGGTCAGACTGGGACGGCCTGGCGATTGACGACTATATCATCTATGAACTGCACCTTGGGACGTTTTCGCCGGAAGGGACCTACCTCGGCGCGATTCCGCTGCTCGATCATCTGGTCGAACTGGGTGTCACTGCGATTGAGCTGATGCCCGTCAATCAGTTCGCGGGCGGGCGTGGATGGAGTTATGACGGTGTGCTGATGTTCGCGCCGCACAACACCTATGGTTCGCCTCAGGACTTCAAACGTTTGATCGATGCCTGCCACCAGCGCGGCCTGGCCGTGATTCTCGACGTCGTCTACAACCACTTTGGCCCGGAGGGTAATTACGTCAATCACTTTGCACCGTACGTCACGGACAAATACAAAACGCCGTGGGGCGCGGGCATGAACTTCGATGATATGTACAGCGATGAAGTGCGCGAATACTTCATCGAAAATGCGCTGTACTGGATTCACGAGTTTCATCTCGACGGACTGCGTCTCGATGCCACACACTTCATGTACGACTTTTCTGCCGTGACGTTCATCGAAGACTTGATCGAGCGGGTGGGGCACTACTGCCAAAGTACCGGGCGCAACATCTACCTAATCGCGGAGAGTGACCAGAATCTGGCCGATCTGGTCATGCCGATTGAGCAGGGCGGTTTGGGCATGGATGTGCAGTGGAACGATGATTTTCATCACGCGTTGTTCGGCAACGTGGTCGGCAAGACCTCGACTTACTACGAGGATTTTGGGACGCTGCCACAGTTGATTAAGGCCTATCGCGAAGGCTTTATCAACACCGGCAATTACGTGCCGTCGCGCAAGCGCAAGCATGGCAGTTCCTCGGCGCATGTGCCGGGCAACCGCTTTATTATCTTTTTTGACGATCATGATCAGATCGGTAATCGCATGCCCGCTGACCGCCTGATAAAGCTCATCACGTTTGAGCAGTACAAGCTGATGCTCGGCGCGGTGCTGCTCGCACCGTATATTCCCATGTTGTGGATGGGCGATGAGTATGCAGAAACTGCCCCATTTGAGTTCTTCGTCGATTTCGAAGGTGAAGAGCTGGTGGAGGCAGTGCGCGAAGGCCGCAAGTTCGCTTTTGGACATTTGATTACGGAAGGGGCAGAGATTCCTGATCCGGCATCGGAAAGAGCCTTCATGGAGTCCAAGCTGAACCTCGACCTCAAGCGGGTGGGCAAACACCGCGTAATGTTTGAGTTTCATAAGGCCATGCTCGCGCTGCGCAAAACGCTGCCCGCGCTGCGCATTCCCGACAAAGACCGCACCGAGGTGATCGACTTTGAGCACAAGCCGCTGATCTATCTGCGGCGTTGGTCGGAGGATGCCGCCAGCGAAGTGGTGGCGCTGCTCAACCTTGGCACCGACCTGTGTAGAGCAACTGCGCCGATTCCAGCTGGACGTTGGAAAAAGCTGATCGACTCCGCTGATCTGCGCTGGTCAGAAATGTCAGATTTGAGCCAGCTGGCCGATGAGGCTGTGATCGAGTCGCACGGGGAAGTTGAATTGTCGCAGCCCGGTTTCAGCTTTGTCGTGTTCGGACGAGATGAGGAGCAAGTTCAGCGTGGTTGATCTCAAGGCATTGGTGGAACAGATTGCCCAGAAGCTAGTCGATACGCGCCATATTCCCCGCGCTACCTATCGCATCCAGTTCAATGCGCAGTTCACGTTCAAAGACGCTGAAGCACTGATCCCCTATCTAAACAGCTTGGGCATTAGTGATGTCTATGCCTCGCCGATCCTCAAGGCGTTTCCCGGCAGTGCCCACGGCTACGATATCACCGATCACAGTCAGTTGAACCCGGAATTGGGGACGCGGGCGGACTTCGATCACTTCGTTGACACGCTGCACGCCCACGATATGAAGTTGATTGTCGATGTGGTACCGAATCATATGGGGATCGCAGAAAACTCCAACGCGTGGTGGAATGATGTGCTGGAAAATGGGCGTAGTTCGGCGTATGCCAGCTATTTCGATATCGACTGGACGCCGGTCAAACCAGAGTTGGCGGGCAAGGTGCTGATCCCGATCCTGGGCGATCAATACGGGCAGGTACTGGAAGGTGGGCAGATTCAACTGGCGTATCAGGATGGGGCATTCTGCCTGCGCTACGGGCCGCATCAACTCCCGCTGGCACCGGGCACGTACACCCGGATTCTGACGCTGCCTGTTGCCAAGCTCACAGAAACACTGGGCGAGACCGCCGAGCCTGTGATCGAGCTGCAGAGCATTCTGACGGCGATCAGTTATTTGCCCGGCCGCTCGGAGACGGATCCGGCTAAAGTCGCAGAGCGGATGCGTGAGAAAGAAGTGATTAAGCGGCGGATTGCCGCCCTGTACACTATCCAGCAGGAAATCCGGACTGCGTTTGACGAGACACTGACCCAATTCAACGGGAAGGTCGGTGATCCCCACAGCTTCGATCTGCTCGATGAACTCATCAATACCCAGCCGTACCGCATGGCATACTGGCGCGTCGCCGCTGAAGAAATCAACTACCGCCGCTTCTTCGACATCAATACGATGGCGGCGATTCGCGTCGAACTGCCGGAAGTGTTCAATGACACCCATCACTTGATCTTTGACCTGATTGCGAGCGGGCAAATCTCCGGGCTGCGGATCGATCACCCCGATGGACTGTGGAATCCGCCGGAATACTTTCGGCGGCTGCAGGAGCGGTATATCACCGACATGGTCCTGTGCACAGACGAAAGCGCAGAACGGGCCGAGGTTGAGCCACTCGTGAGCGAGTGGTTCAATGCTCACCAATCCGCTCAGCCGCCGTACGAACGGGATTATCCGCTCTACGTCGTGGTCGAGAAGATTCTGTCTGAGAAAGAACCCCTGCCGCGCAACTGGGCGGTGTACGGAACGACGGGTTACGACTTCATGAACCTCGTCAATGGGGTGTTTGTCGATTCCCGCGCGGAAGCGGCGATGAGCGACGCCTATGCCAGCTTTACGGGAAGCAGTCGCGCGTTTGCCGATATGGAGACGGATAGTAAACGCAAGATCATGCGGGAGGCGCTCTCGAGTGAGGTGAATTCGCTGGCGCATCAACTGGAGCGCTTGAGCGAACAAAATCGGCATACACGCGACTTCACACTGAATGGGCTGCGCCACGCGCTGCGTGAAGTGATGGCGGCACTGTCGATTTATCGGACATACAGCAATACGGACGAGGATGTCGCCGAACGTGATCGGCGCTTTTTGGACGAGGCCGTCCGTGATGCCAAGCGACGCAACCCCGGCGTGTCCGCCAGCGTGTTTGATTTCGTGCGCGATACGCTGATGCTGCGCAATCGGGAAGAGTTTGACGACGATTTGATACGCTTCGTGATGCGTTTCCAGCAGATCACCAGTCCTGTGATGGCGAAGAGCATCGAAGACACCCTGTTCTATGTGTACAACCGCCTCGTCTCGCTCAATGAGGTCGGCGGCAGCCCGGCGATATACGGTGTGACGCTCGAAGAGTTCCACGCGCAGAACATTAAGCGGTGTAAACAGTGGCGGTACGCCATGCTGGCGACCTCCACGCACGATACCAAGCGCAGCGCAGATGTGCGGGCGCGGCTCAATGTGCTGTCAGAGATTCCGCATGAATGGGCGCAGTCACTGAGTCGCTGGCGTGAACTCAACGCCGCACACAAGATCGCTGGCCAGCCGGACGCCAACGACGAATACCAGCTGTATCAGGCGCTGCTCGGCGCGTTCCCGGCGCGCATGGACGGCGCAGCGGATTGGCGCGCGTTCGGTGATCGGGTTGCGGCCTACATGGCGAAGGCGACCAAGGAGGCCAAAGTCCATACCAGTTGGACGAATGCCGACGATGGTTACGATCAGGCGGTGCGCGACTTCGTCGCTGCCCTGCTTAAACACGGCAAGACGAACTCGTTCATACAGACCTTCCTGCCGTTTCAGCGGCGCGTCGCCTTCTTCGGGCGGTTCAACTCGCTCAGTCAGGAACTGCTTAAGCTGACATGCCCCGGCGTGCCCGATTCCTATCGCGGCTCGGAAAGCTGGGATTTCAGTCTCGTCGATCCCGATAACCGCCGTCCAGTCGATTATAGACAGTACCGCGCGCTGCTGGCCGAAGTCCGGAAGCTTGGTTCAGCGCCGGAGTCGTTCGTGGCAGATGACCGGATTAAGCTGTTCATCGTGCAGATGGCGCTGAACTTTCGGCGTGAACACCCCAGCTATTTCGGCGCGTCGGATTACGAGCCGATCGTGGCGTACGGCTCGAAAGCGGATCATGTGATTGCATTTCGGCGCATCTATCAAGGCAAAGGCATCCTTGTCGTTGTTCCGCGCCTGATCGCTACCCTGACGGAGGGAATGGATCGTCCGCCGACCGGAAAGGTGTGGGGCGATACGCACATGGTTGTGGACGGTGGGCCGTATCGCAATGTCTTTACTGGCGAGACCTTGAATGGGGGAGATGTTGCCCTTTCGCAGGCACTGCGGTATTTTCCAGTTGGTTTGTTTGAACCAAGCTGACATGGAAGGTGTTGTATGCTAGCGGCACGTCTATATGCTCCCCGTGATATTCGCATTGACGACATCGAAAGACCCGGCGACCCGGAACCGGAGCATGTCCTCATCCGCGTGACTGCGGTGGGGGTGTGTGGGTCGGATCTGCACACCTATCTGGATGGTCGTATCGGCGATACGGCGGTGGAAAACCCGCTGATCATGGGGCATGAATTTGGCGGCATTGTCGAAAAGACTGGAGCAGACGCGGTCGACGGCAACGGCAACCCCCTGGGTGTTGGTCAGCGGGTGGCGGTCGACCCCGCGACCCCGTGCTGGCGCTGCGAAATGTGTGAACATGGACACCCGAATCTCTGTCGTCGCCTGCACTTTTGCGGTCTATTCCCCGACGATGGTTCGCTCTGCGAGTATATGATTGTCCGAGCACGGGAGTGCTACCCCGTGCCTGACGCAATCAGCGATGTCGGTGCGGCCATGCTGGAACCGCTCGGCGTAGCGCTGCATGCCGTCGATCTCGGCAAGGTGAAGGTCACGAACAGTGTGGCGATCCTCGGCTGTGGGTCGATCGGTTTGATGATCGCGAAGCTAGTGGTGATGAGTGGCGCGCATCCGGTCTATGCCTTCGACAAGTTCGCGTGGCGGGCAGAGAAGGCTAAAACGTGGGCGGGCGTCACCGATGCGTGGACGGTTGACGAGCATGACCCGATCCGAACGCTCAGTGATGTGACGAAAGGTCGCGGCGTCGATATTGTGTTTGAGGCAGCGTGGGCGGATCACAGTGTCGCGCAGGCGGCGGAGATGGCTCGGCTCGGGGGTCGCGTAGTATTGGTCGGCATCCCGTCCGAAGATCAGGTCGTGATGAAGCATTCCACCGCGCGGCGCAAGGGCTTGACGATCATGATGTCCCGACGCATGAAGCATGTCTACCCGCGGGTGATTCAATTGGTGACACAGCAGAATGTCGATATTGACGGGCTGGTCTCCCATCGCTTCCCGCTGGCAGAAGCCGGTAAAGCGTTTGCCATGAACGTTGATTATCCCGAAGGCATCATTAAAGTGATGATCACGCCGGATGGTAAGTAGGGTAGGGGACTAGTCCGGAAAGTTGATGTAGGCCGCGGGAATATCCTCAGCCAGATAATGATCGCTTTCCGGATGGTAGAATTGCACCCCGGCGCGGTGCGCGAAAGCAGCGCGAACGGTCAAAATGATCGTTTGACCGCCGTGCCGTGAGCCAACCTGCGTTGCGCGGTCGAGGCGGGTCGTCAAATGGACATATTGACGTGCCCGCCGCAGCAAACCATTCGCGCGGATGGCAGCCAAGGCCTTGGCGGATGTGCCGTGATAGAGGAGTTCGGGCGGTTCGACCGATTCATATGTGATGAGACGCACAGCACTGTGACCATACAAGGCGCGAATACGGTCGCCTACCAGTTCAAATCGCTGTTTGCCCGTCGCATCACCTGCCACGACTTGCTGTAAATCCGCTAATTTATACGCAGCGGGATAGCGATTTTCCACCAGTTTCCAAACCTCCGATAACTCCGTATACCCGTGTTCATCCAAGACCAATCCAACCGCGTCGGCGTCATGGCGCAGCAGGCGTGAAAGAAGCTTGGATAGTTTAGGAAGGTTGGGCACGGGTCAATACCTTTCACAAAAGTGTTGTCTATGTCCATTATAGATGAAAACCATTGTTGCAAACCCCACAAGTTGGTTATGACTATTGGACTGCAATGGCAATACGGAATCTGTTAACATTAATGTTCGTCAGAACTCAGAAGGGAATTCGTCACTTGCAAACACTCGTCAAGCCCGCCCCCAAGGCGAATATGCACTGGGTGTGGAGCTACGTGATGAAGTACCGTGTGGCGGCATACGGGTCGCTAATCACAGGCTTCATCGGCGGCTTGACCGCCGCCTTGGAACCCTACGTGATCGGTTTGATTGTCGACCATGTGCGCTATGGTTTTAGCCCCGCTCCGCAGCCCGCTCCGCTCAACACGCTCTTCGACTTCATCCGTGTGCAGACGGCGCCGGGGATGATTGTGCGCGATATTGCCATGTTGATCGGGTTTGCCATCATCACCGTGATCGCGTTCATTTTCCAGCGCAATTACAGCGGCACAATCGCGTATTCAGTGCTGTTCGATATGCGGCGCGACCTGTTCGACAATTTGCTCACGCTGGAACAGGGCTTCTATCATCGGCACTCTCCGGGTGATTTGATCTCGCGCATGTACAGCGATCTTGACACGGCCTGGCGGCTGCTGGTCATGGGCTTCACGCGTTTCGGCAGCGCTTTCTTCACGCTGATGGCGACCTTTGTACTGCTAGCGACCGTCAACTTACCGCTCACCATTGTTGTGTTCATCGTGCTCACCGTCTCCACGGGCTTTCAGATGTACGCCGGCAAGAGCCTGGCCCCGGTCTACGAAAAAGTACAGGATCAGGCGGGGGATTTATCCGCGCTGGTGCAGGATGCGTTCAGTGGCATTCAGACGATTAAGACATTCGGGCGTGAACGTGGCGTAAACCGCCGCTATGCGGAGGAAAACGCTGAGTATCGCCGCCGCTGGTTGTTCTTCAAGCGCCGCAACGAGCCGGTTGGGATGCTGCCTAATATGATCAGTCAGCTCGCCGCCGGCGTGGTCGTCTTGTTCGGTGGCATTCTCGCGCTGAATGGTCAGCTGTCACTCGGCAACTTCACGCAGTTTCTCCTGTACCTGGGCATGATCAGCAACGTGCTGCTGCAATTGGGCACGATCTACCAACGCTACCAGCAGACGCGTGGCGCGCTGGTGCGCATCACTCCCCTGCTGCAACCCGCGAAAATTGCTAGCCCATCTGATGCGAAATCGATACCAGATGCGCAGGGTGATATCGTCTTCGACCATGTCACTGTCGAAATGGACGGGACGCGTATGCTCGACGATGTTTCGCTGCATATACCAGCGGGGCAGGTGACAGCGTTGGTCGGGGCGACGGGGAGCGGCAAGACGCTATTGGTCAATTTGCTGGCGCGCGTGCTCGACCCATCCGCAGGGCGCGTGCTGGTCGATGGCCTAGACGTGCGCGAATTGAAGCTGGATGAACTGCGGCAGCATATCGCCTATGTGCCGCAGTCGACGTTCTTGTTCAGCGCGACGCTGGCGGAAAATGTCCACATGAATCGACCGGGAGTGGACGAACCCGAACTGAAGCAAGCCATGACGATTTCGCGCCTCAGCAATGATCTGGCGCAGCTGCCACATGGTCTGGAAACGTTGGTCGGCGAAAAAGGCGTTATGCTGTCCGGCGGGCAGAAGCAGCGGGTTGCGATTGCCCGGGCGATTGTACGCGACCCGGCGATTCTGGTGCTGGACGATGCTTTGTCCAGCGTGGATACACGGACGTCCGCCGATATTCTGGGGGAACTGCGGCACGTTTTGAAGTCGCGTACCAGCCTGATTATCGCGCACCGCATCGCCACCGTGAAAGATGCCGATCACATTGTGCTACTGGCGGACGGCCGCATTGTAGAGCAGGGCACGCATCAAGCGTTGATCGCTCGCAATGGTGCTTACGCCCGCATGGTCGACCGCGAACTGAAAGTCGACCAGCAGCCTGAAGAAATAGAGGAGGCGAACGCCCATGTCCGCAAGGCTTGAATCGGCCGCCGATACAATCAACGTCAAGATCAGTGACCGTTACCTAACGAACATGATCGGGCGCTTCCTGCGCCCCTATTGGTTTCAGATTTTGCTGGTGTTCGGCATGTTGATTGCGGTGGCAGCCATGTCGCTGGTCATGCCGCTGCTCATCCAGCGCGCGGTCGATGGCCCGATCCGCACCGGGGATCTATCCGGCTTGATCCCGTATGGGCTCGCCTATTTCTCGCTGATCCTCGTCATTTTCGCGATCCGGTTCGCCCATACCTATCTGCTGCAAACGGTTGGCCAAAACGCGCTGGTAAACCTGCGCCAGGAACTCTTCGAACACATCATGCGGCAGGATATGCGCTTCTTCAACACGACCCCGGTGGGGCAGCTGGTGTCGCGTCTATCCAATGATATTGATGCGCTGACCGAACTGCTGTCGACAAGTATCGTCGTGCTGGCCAGCAATGTTGTGCAGTTGATCGGCATCGTTGTCGTGATGCTGGCGCTCAACTGGCGCTTGGCGCTGCTGAGTTTGCTGCTGCTGCCGTTTATGACCGCCGTGACGGTCTATTATCGCAAGCGCATTCGCGCGCAGTCCACCCGCTTTCACAAACTGGTCGGCGAATACCTCGCCTATATCAACGAACAGTTCAACGGCATGGTGATCGTGCAATTGTTCGGTCAGCAGCATGTCAGCCGCGAAGGTTTCCGGCAGCTCAACCAGCAGTATGTCGACATTCACAGTCGCTTCCGTGACTACTACACCGGCTATGCGTCGTGGTTGCAGATCCTGACGAGCGTGGGCCTCGCCATCGTGCTGTATGGCGGCGGTCAGGGCGTTCTGGCGGGGTGGGCAACCCTCGGCACGCTGATCGCGTTCATGGAATACACGCGGCGCACGTTTGAGCCGATCAACCAGTTGTCGGAGCAAATCGCCCAGATCCAGACGGCGTTTTCAGCGGGCGAACGCATTGCCAAGATGCTGCGGGTCGAACCGGAGATCACCGAAGCCGCCCAACCGCTCACACTGGATGAGCGCCAGCGCCACAGCATCACCTTTGACCATGTGAATTTCGGTTACGAACCGGGACATCTCGTGCTGCGCAACCTTGATCTCTATGTACCGCCGGGGCAGCGCGTGGCAGTTGTCGGGGCCACGGGCGCGGGCAAAACCTCGCTGGCTGGGCTGCTGGCGCGGTTCTATGATGTCAACGAAGGCCGCGTCCTGATCGATGGGGTGGATGTGCGCGCGATCGGTTTGGCGGATCTGCGGCAATACGTGACGGTTGTCCCACAAAATCCCTACTGTTTTGACGGCACTGTCGCGGATAATCTACGCTTGTTTGACCCGACGATCAGCGAAGACAAGATGATCGCGGCGGCCAAGATGGCCTGCGCACATCGGTTCATTGAGCGGTTGCCCGGTGACTATAACTTTGAACTACTGCCCGGTGGTGCGAATTTGTCACAAGGGCAGAAACAGCTGCTGGCGTTGGCACGTGCTTTGATACACAACCCGAACAGCATCCTCGTGCTTGATGAGGCGACGAGCAGCATTGACACGGAGACCGAAGCCATGATTCAGGATGGTTTGGTGCAGGTGCTGCATAATCGCACCAGCCTGGTGATCGCGCATCGTCTGAGTACCATTCGTGAAGTCGACCGGATTCTCGTTATGAAGCGTGGGCAAATCATCGAGGATGGCACGCATGCGGAACTGCTGGCGCTGGATGGCGTGTACGCTCAACTGTATCGCCGCCAATTCCTTGAACTGGAGTCGGCATAATCGCGGTATCATTGGAGCGCACAAGGGAGACAGTTCGACATGCGAGTCATTGTTGAAGCAGAGCATTTCGGCGCGGTGAAGGTGGTGCGTCCGGATGCATTTGAAGATCATCGCGGGTTCTTTCTAGAAGCTTACCGGCAAGATGAATTTGCCAAAGTGGGTTTGCCGACCAACTTCGTACAGGTGAATCATTCAGGTTCGGTCAGGGATGTAGTGCGCGGGCTGCACTTCCAATGGGAACCGCCAATGGGGAAGTTCATGCGGGTGATCCGCGGCGCGGCCATGATCGTCGCAGTGGATTTACGCAAAGGTTCACCGACGATCGGTCAGTGGGCCTCGGTCGAGGCATCAGCGGAAAATCGACTGGCGATGTGGGCGCCGGCGTCGTTTGCGCGCGGCTTTGCCGTCCGGTCGGATTTTGCGGAGATTGAGTATCTCTGCACAGGGACATATTACGGCGCGAACGAGTCGGGCGTGCTGTGGAATGATCCGGACATTGGCATTGAGTGGGGTGTCGCCGAACCGATTTTGTCAGAGCGGGACACACAAGCGCAGACGCTCAAAGCGTGGCTCGCGCGTCCCGAGTCGGATTACTTCCCTTATTCCCCGTAACCATTCGGGTGCTGCACGTGCCAGTGCCACGCCGTTTCGATGATCTGACGCAGCTCCGGGAAACGTGGTTCCCAGCCAAGCTCTTCGTGAATAGTGGTGCTGTCGGCCACGAGGACCGCGAGATCACCGGGACGGCGCGGTCCCATTTTGACGGGGATGGCCTGTCCGGTCACGGCACGGGCGGTCTCTACCACTTCTTTGACTGAATAGCCGCGGCCATTGCCTAAGTTGTAATAGCGACTACGTCCGTCGGCCAGCGCTTCAAATGCGAGCACGTGCGCGGTCGCGAGATCGTAAATATGGATGTAGTCCCGCACTGCGGTTCCATCGGTCGTCTGGTAGTCGTCACCGAAAATGGTTACGAACTCACGCTGACCGAGTGCCACTTGCAGCACAATCGGAATGAGATGACTTTCCGGCTGATGATCTTCCCCGATATGCCCATCCGGGTGCGCACCCGCTGCATTGAAATATCGCAGGCAACAGTACTTTAAGCCGTAAATCTGATCCATCCAGTAGAGCAAGCGCTCAATCATCGCCTTGCTTTCACCGTACGGACTGCCAGGTACGACACGCTCCGTCTCTTTGATCGGCATGGTTTCTGGCTCGTCAAACAGTGCTGCTGTCGACGACAGGATGAAGCGCTTCACGCCGTGTTCCGCCGCCGCCTCGAGCAGGTTTGCCGCCGCGAGGTAGTTATCCCGCAGATATTTGAACGGCTTGACCATGCTTTCTGGCACGACGATGTACGAGGCGAAGTGGAAGATTCCGTCGAACTGGTGATCTTTGAACAGCTGCTGAACCTTCGGCAGGTCGAGCAGATCGCCTTCCACAAACGTCGCTTCCGGATGGATTGCGCTGCGATGTCCCGTGACCAGACTATCGTAGATCACAACCTCATAGCCCCCGTGAATCAGCATATCCACCATATGGCTGCCGATATAGCCTGCGCCGCCGGTGACTAGAACTTTCATCGATTTATCCTTCATATCCGCTGAAATGCCCTAAGCATAGCCAGCCAGCTCTGTGGAAACAAGAGAGCCTTAGAACCGCTTCAGCGCTTCTTCGACGGTATCGGTCATCTGGAAGACCTGATCGAACTTGGTCATGATCAGGATGCGCTTGGCATTCTCTTCGGTCGGCGAGACGAGCTTGACATCGCCGCCACCCTGACGGGCACGTTTGAGCAGGTTGACGAGTGCCGCCATCCCTGCGCTGTCCAGAAATGTGACGCGGCGCAGGTCGAGGACGAAGTTGCTCACACCTTCTTCAAGTTGTTTATACAAACGGTCACGCAGTTCCGGTACGCCAAAGGCATCAATTCGTCCATCGATGGTGACGATCGAAATGCGGGTTACCCGCTCAGTGATCAAAATGTTCATCAGTTCAACTCCGTGCAGACGAAATGCGGTATGATTCATAATGATAGCGCACCTAAACGAAAAACAGATGTAATATCACGAATCGACTTTGGCTGGAACGCAAAGTCGCTTGTTTGAAACGTGTGGCGCAGTGGATTTGATGGCACGGCGGGGTGGCGATCAGAGGGGTGGTGCGGGATGTATCAGGTGCGAGATTGGCTGTGGATCGGCAAATATACAGAGACGCTGCTTCCCGATGCGCTCGGTCAGCACGGGATTAAAGCGATGCTCCAGCTCGCGGCGCCGGTGGTGCAGCCGGGAGTCGAATCGCTGTATCTGATCGTCGAGGATGGCGTTCCGCTGCATCCGGTGGTATTGGAGCGTGGGATTAAATTCGCGCGTGCGCAAAAAGCACAGGGACACCCGGTGCTCGTCGCCTGTGGGGCAGGCATCAGCCGTTCCAGCACCTTTGCTACGGCTGTGTTGAAGGAAGAGGAGAATCTTACCCTCTTGGACGCCTTTGCCCACGTGCATGAGGTTCATCCCTACGCGATGCCCCACCCGGAATTGTGGAAGTCG
Source organism: uncultured Chloroflexota bacterium (assembly GCA_937988705.1). GTDB lineage: Bacteria > Chloroflexota > Anaerolineae > Aggregatilineales > Phototrophicaceae > Flexifilum. The sequence goes on from CALKIA010000035.1 coordinate 19,597, forward strand.
CTCTGTGCCTACTATGGCGAAGATACGCCCTTTTTGACGGTATGGCGCCGTTTTCGGACGATTACGGGCGAGTGAATCCTCGCTAGAGAATTCGCGTCGCGGGGTATAGAATGACGCTCCCGCAGCATACCTTTTCCCTGTTTATGAGGACGCGAATGCCATTTACCCGTGATCGTTATACCTGGCTCGCCTATTTCATGCTGGGCTATTTTGCGTACATAATGGCAGCGCTTGGCCCCCTCATGCCGTTTCTACGCGCCGAACTAAACCTGAGCTATACCATTGCCGGACTGCATGTGACTGTGTTCGCGCTTGGGATGACCATTGCGGGCGCACTCACCGATCGCCTAGCTGAGCGCTTCGGCCGTGCTATCGTTTTCTGGGGCGGTGGGTTGATGATGGCGGTTGCCGCGTTTCTGTTCATCAATGTGCCCAACGAGTTTGTCACGATTTCCAGTTCATTCTTCATGGGTATGTTTGGCTCCTTCCTGCAAATCATGATTCAGTCGACGCTCGCAGAACGTTACGGGCATCTGCGGTCGATTGCACTCAGCGAAGCGAATTTTGTCGCGAGTTTGTCGACAGCGTTGGTTCCGCTCGCCATTGGCTTTGGGGAAAGCAGCGGCATCGGCTGGCGGGTCGCTCTGTGGGTGGGGATTGCGACGTGGGTCGGCCTCCGGTTTGTGTACCGGCATGATAATCCTCCGGCGACACAGACCCGGTCACAGACGACCGGCGCGGCGCCGCAGGCGCGTCCCATGCCTCGGATCTTCTGGATCTACTGGGCGGTGATTTTCTTTAGCGTCGCTGTAGAGTGGTGCATCGGTTTCTGGGGCGCGGATTTCCTCGAAAATGGCGTGGGGCTGGAACGCGTGGCGGCGTCAACCCTCATGGCTGTGTTTCTCGGCGCGATGACCGTGGGCCGGTTGATTGGCAGTCGCCTCACCCGCCGCGTCGAAGCCAAGCGCCTTCTCACCTATGCTGGTGGGATTGTCATGCTGGGGTTCCCGCTGTTCTGGTTGGCGCAAGTACCGATCCTGAATATCATTGGCTTGTTCATCAGCGGGTTAGGCATCGCCAATTTGTACCCGCTGACGGTGTCGATTACTACGAGTGTTGACCCAGAACGGTCAAATACCGCCAGCGCGCGCTCCTCAATGGGTGCGGGACTGGCGGTGCTGATCATGCCGCAGATTCTGGGCGCGATCGCTGATCGGGTAGGGATTTCCGGCGCATTCGGAGTCGCCGCGATTCTCGTGGTGTGTATCGTCGGCTTGACGATTTATGGCCTGCAAGCCCAGATGATGCAGATCGCACAATCGCAAGGGTAAATGAACAGGATTCACCATAAACTAGGGCAGAGAAACATTACCGGACCCGGCCTGCTTATCCCTAAAAGTGCCGATGATGGTTGCGCCGAGTTCCCTCCGACTTAAGGCGGATTTTGTGCTCATCCCAAAACCTCAACCATATTCCTACATTAGCATGCAGCATTTTATGTCGAGATGCAGTTTAATTAATGACATCTGTCAGTTGCGAAACATTGCTTCCTGTTTATTAAAACTGTGAAGAAATGCGCTCTGTAATTACGTGCGCCGCTGGTTCTGTATATAATGCCTGATGGAACGAGCGTTGCGTAACACTTCTTACTGGAAGTCTCTAACCTAACATCTAGGAGTAGGTGATGTCTAAAAAGGTTCTCGTCGTACTTTCCGAATGGGGTTATTGGGGAGAAGAATTGGTCGGCCCCCTAGAGGCCCTCGATGCCAATGGGTATGAAACGGTCTTCATGACGTCCAAGGGCAAGCGTGCGCATGCGCTCCCGCCGAGCATGGAACCGGGTTACTTCGACCCCCCGCTCAAGAAAGTCGTGACCGATGAATACTATGCCCAGAGGACCCGCGAGATCGACCAATCGACCCGCTTGGACAACCCGATTAACCTGCAGGAATGGTTCCCGGAACGTCCCTACTTCAATGACGCCAACTTTGGTCATGCGCTCGAAGCCTACTACAACGAACGCGAGAAGAAGTGGGAAGAGCTGAAGCAGTACGACGCGCTTCTCATGGTCGGCGGCAGCGGCCCACTGATTGATATGGTCAATAACCAACGTCTGCACGATGTGATTCTCGGCTTTGTGGCTCTGGATAAGTTGGTAGTGGCGGAATGCTATGCCGTGACATGCCTCGCTTTTGCCCGTGAATGGAGCGACCGCAAGAGCATTATCGCTGGCAAGCACGTAACCGGGCATGCGCTCGAATACGATTACAAGGATGGCACGGGTTTCCTCGGCACCGACCTCAACATGGGGCCGCCGCCGTATCCGCTGGAATTCATCCTGCGTGATGCAACGCAGCCGGGTGGTCAATATCACGGTGGCGTGGGCCGCACACGCTCGACCGTTCTCGATTTTCCCTTCCTGACTGGCCGTTCCACGCAAGACTCCCACCTCGTGGGCGAACTCATGATCGAAGTGCTCGAAAGCGGGCTGCGCCGTTACGGTTGGTAATACTGCATACCCGGCTGAACAGTTTCAGCCGGGTATCTTAAGAGGAGAATGGCCGATGCCGGGTAGAACTGGGCGCTTTGCTGTCATTGAGCAATTCCTTGCCGATGGCATGAATATAATGTTCGGCAATCCGGGGACAGTAGAGCAGGGTTTCCTCGACTCGCTGGAACAATATCCCGATTTCAAGTACATCATGGGACTGCAAGAGACGATTGCCGTTGCCATGGGCGATGGCTATGCGCGGGTCACCAAGAAACCGACGCTCGTGCAGCTGCATAGTGGGGTGGGTTTGGGCAACGGCATCGGCATGATGTATCAGGCGATGCGCGGCCATGCCCCGCTCGTCGTGATCGCTGGCGAATCCGGCATCCGCTATGATGCGATGGATGCGCAGATGGCCGCCGATCTGGTGTCAATGGCGCGGCCTGTGACCAAATGGTCAACGCGCGTTGTCGATCCGAATTCGCTGCTGCGTGTGCTGCGCCGCGCGGTGAAGATCGCGATGACACCACCGATGGGGCCGGTCTTCGTGTGCTTGCCGGCGGACGTGCTCGACGCACCCAACGATGAGCCGGTTTTCCCGACGCCGCTGCTCGATACGCAGGTCGCGCCGTCAGCGGAGCAAATCGCGAAGGCAGCGTCGATGCTGGCGGGCGCACAGCACCCCATCATCATCATGGGCGACGGTATCGCCTACTCCCACGCCCAAGAGGAACTTCAACGGGTGGCGGAAATGCTCGGCGCGGAAGTGTGGGGCGCGGATTCGTCCGAAGTCAACATGAGCTATACCCATCCGTTGTTCAAAGGGATGACGGGGCATATGTTCGGCGCTTCCAGCGCCAAGGCATCGATGAAAGCGGATGCTGTGCTGGTCGTCGGTACGTATGTCTTCCCCGAAGTCTTCCCATATTTGAACCCGGAACAAGTGTTTGCCCCGAATGCCAAAATCATCCACATTGACCTGAACGCCTACGAAATCGCCAAGAATTTCGCGGTCGATCTCGGTCTGGTGA
>CALKIA010000036.1 GCA_937988705.1 uncultured Chloroflexota bacterium
TCTGCGCGCCGCTCCTCTGCCCTTGCTGCAGCACGTGGGTGGTGAGCGCCGTGCCGATGCCCTGCCCGCGCTGTTCGGCGTGCGTCACCACATCGAACAGCCCAATCAGCGCCCCGTCGCGGACGCCGAGCGTCACCGCACAGATCTGATCGTCAGCATAGGCCGCCCCGTAGATCGTCTGTGGTTCGATACGTTCCAACAACGCCCGCACGGTGACGTGGTAATCCGGGTTGACACCGCTCAAGCGCAGGTAAGCGTTCAGCCACGCTTCCGAAAGCGTCGCCTCGTCGGTGATCCGCACCGGCGCTGCTGGTGGCGCAGCTGGCGGCAGGTGAGCGAGATCGAGCGTTAGCATTTGCGAGGGCGTGTGCAGTTTGTAACCGCGCGTTTCCAGTTCGCGATCTAATTCAGCGGGCTGCGCGGCGGGGGTCAGTTTGAAGCGCGGGATGAGTCCGCGTTCCGCGTAGGCGGCTTCGCAGTAGGCGATTTTCTCCGCTAGGTCGAGCGTCGAGGCTGCGAGTGGATAAACGGAATTCGAGCGTCCGGTATAGCCGTTCGCAAAGCGCAGCCGCCAACCGTCGTAGTCGTGCTCGTCGAGGGCGGGCCAGGCGTGCATCGAGATGGTTTCGAGAGCTTGAATATCCATGGTTTAGGCCGGGGCGTGCTGCTGCACGAGCGTGAGCAGTGATGCGATATCACTGGCGATCCATTCGCCTTCGTGGCATAAGCCCCAGATCAGATTGTTGAGGCGGCGCACATCGTCGGTGATGCCAAAACAGGGCTTGCCTTGGGCGACCATATAGCCGAGTTCGCCGCAGGTTCCCGAATCGTGATCCGCCCCGGTCAACAAGGCGATGAGCAAATCGCACGCCTCCAAGGCGGCTAAATCGCCGTGATAGATGCGCCGCCGCTCGCGAATGTCCGACAAATCGCCGAGGATGCCCGCGTCGCGGTGCGGTAGAAAGGTGTCATAGCCCGCCTGTTCGAGCGCGACCGTGATCTGCTCCAGATACCCGCGTTCGAGGCTGTTGAACAGCGGCCCCGCTACATAGACTTTTTTTGCCATCGCTTGATCTTTTCTCACTTTTGGTCTGGCGCGTATACTCGTATTGTCCAGCATGAGCGCCAGAGGTAAAGAATGGAACCGAAGTTTACTGCACTCGGCAAGCCTGTCACACAATTCGAAAAACTCGATGCAATCCCGACGAAGTGCGGGTTTATCCAGTACCACAGCGACCAGCTCACATCGCTGTGTCCGGTCACCGGGCAGCCCGACTTCTACGAGGCGACGATTGACCTCGAAGCGGACGGCATCGGCATTGAAACCAAGACGCTCAAGCTGTATTTGGAGACCTACCGCGACGCGGCGATTTTTTGCGAAGACCTCGCCGTGAAAATCTGCGCGGACTTGTTCGCGGTGGCGCAGCCAAAACGCTGCACGGTGACGCTCGAACAGCGGCGGCGTGGTGGCATTCAAATCACGGCGAAGCATATCATGAGCAAGGCGTAACGCGGACGGCGGTCAGCACGAGAACGGTGGAAGGCCGCATTGCTGGGGCCCCCCCGTCCGTTCGGCTGGAGACTCATTCCGCATTTCATCAAGCTGTGAACGGGTCGACCGGTGGGCGGATAGGAGTTGGCTTTCCGCTCTCGGCACCGAAGGTCGACCAATCGGTTACCCGCGTCCAGTTGCTGCCGTCAGGCAGCGTCGTATGCACATCAAACTTTGCTCCCGTCAGCACCGCTCCTTGCAGTTGGGCATGGGAAAAATCAGCCGCTGTCAAGTCGGCCTCTTGTAGGCAGGCAGCGCGCAGATCGGCATGGGTCAGCCGCGCATAGCACAGGGTGGCGCGGGTGAGGTTGGCGGCGCGCAAGTTGGCATGGTCGAGCCGGGCGCTGCGCAAGTTCGCACCGTATAGATTAGCGCCCTGCAGATTCGCCTGTTCCAAGCCGATCATGCGCAGGTAAGCGCCGCCGAGATTTGTCTTATGCAAATCGACTCCATCCCAGTTCGCGCCACGGAGCGGGCTGGTGTCGAGCTGCAAATCACCCTCGATGCGCAATGCTTCGATAATCGCACGGGGGTTATCCGGGGTGTGCTGCGTTAACTGGATGTGGGTTGACACTTGGCCTACGCGCCAAACAATCACCCTGATGAACAGAATGATCGTTGTTAGGAGCCCAACCCCTCCGAGGACGACCAGGAGTGGCGCAGCGGTAAAGCCGTCGTAGCCACTCAAAACGCCTACAGCCAGTACAAACAGGCTGGCGATCAGCAGTAATAACGCTCCGGTGAGGGTTGTGACTGTTCTAGGGGTTGGATTGTGGCCGACAAATAAATCAAAGAGCAGGGTTAGGATCATTTCCATGGAGACTCGCTCCTGTGTAAATGCTCTTGTGGCACTGATATCTATTGTAAGCCTGAATCAGCGCTCGTTCTGGGCGACTTCTGGGTCTTGCCCACCCGTGAAGGCCAGTTCAGCGAACATCGGGAAGTGATCTGAGCCGCCGTGATCGGCGAGCGGATAGGCGTCCACCGCCTGCCAGTGCGCATCGTAAAACACATAGTCAATGCGGATGATCGGTGGCAAAAAGCGCAATTGGTGGGCGAAGCGCGTGAAGTTGGGGAACGACGCGCCGAAGCCCGTGCCGCTGGCGCGGAAGGCGTCAGCATAGCGGGCGGCGATGCGCCCGTAATCCTCGGTCTGATCGGTGATGTTAAAGTCGCCCACCAGCAGGAGCGGATCGGTGACTTGGGCGGCAATTTCGAGCGCATAGGCGATCTCCTGACTGCGTCGGGCTGAATCAATCCCGAGGAGGCGAGCAGCAGGCGCCACCGGATGTACGTTTAACACTGTGATCGTCGTGTCGGCAGCGAGAGCGATGCGCGCCTGCTGCCCACCGAGCGCAATTTGATTGAGATACACATCGTCGGTGATCGGGTATTTGCTGAGCAAGCCGACTCCCCTCGCGTAATAGTCACTCGGATGCAGAGCGTGGTAGGGGTACAGGTCGGCGAGGTCGGCGACCAGCCGCTCAGCCACGGGTGAAAGCAGTTCTTGCAGCGCCACGATGTGGGCATCTGCCGAGCGAATGACCGCCGCCGTGTGTCCGGCGTCGGCGACCACCGAGCCGAGATTGTAGGTCAGCACGCGCAAGCGCGGCGCGGTGATGGGCGCGGCGGGGTTGGGCAGCAGCAGCGGGCTGTACTGCGCCGTGAAGAAAATCAACGCGGGCAGGTAAATCAGCGACCATTTCCAGCGGCGCAGCCCGATCAGCAGCGGCCCACCGACGAACATCGGCAGCAGCGGCAGGGGCATGAGACTGTTCGCCAGTTCGATCAGCGACCAGCGTTCCCCGATGAGCAGCCGTCCGATCAGGTAGCCCGCGGTCAGCCCGCCATAGAGCAGGCTGAGCACGCTCGCCGCCCAGCCCGCTGTTTTGAATCCCCATTGCGCCATGTGCGCCCCCATCCATGCTTCCGCGACAGCGCTTTATACACGGTACGGGCGCAAACGGCGCACGAGCCTTAAGCTTCGGTGACACCCATCGGCGACCACTGCGGCGGGGCGGCGGGCGACCAACCGGGCGCAGGCCGCAAGCGCGTTTCGGTCTGGAAGAGCGCGCGTAGATCGGCAAAGCGTGTGTTCACGTGGACGCACAGATCGGCCACCGTGTCCATGAGATCGACATCGACCGTCGCTGCTTCAGGATCAAAGAGCATTTCCGGCCACGGATCCCACGGCAGCAGTTCGAGCTTGTTCAGCGCGAGGAAGTCGCGGAGCAGGTTGCCGCGCACGAAGCCCCAGCCTTTCATGTCGAAGATGCCGAAGGTATCCGGGTCGGCTGCGCCCGCGCGGATCATATGCCACGCCTGACTGCCCGTGATGAAGCGGTCACGCGGAACATCCAGCGGATCGAAGTCCGGCTTGAGGATGCTCACCTGATGCGCGTCCAACTGCGCGTCGATCAGCCGCCAGCGCGCCTCGGTCGCGTCCCAGACTTCGCAGACCCAGTGATCCTCATAGTGATTGGGCATGAAGTACGTGCCGAAACCGGCGCGGGCGCGCGCCGGGATACCCTGCTGACGCAGCAAGGCGCACAGCAGCGTCGAAAAGTCGCGGCAGTTGCCGATCAAACGTCCGGCGGGTGGCAGCGCCTGGATGAGCGGGACGGTCGTAAGTTCGGTCAAGCGGGCGAGCTGGCGGGCGACGAGCCGGAAGTTGACTTCCTGTTTCTGTCTATCCGTGAGTTTTACACCATAGCTTTCTGCCCAGAAGACGTGCAAGACCAAGCCCTGTACGATATCGCGCAGGGCGGTGAAGTCGGCGGGCAGATCAGCGATCAGGTGGGCGTGCGCGGCAGGGTCAGTCATGGGGCTGTGTTGAGCATAGTATGTGAGGTCAGCGGGCATGTGAGGTTACTCCTTGGTGACATGCCATCCTATTCCTACATGAGTGTGGCGCGTAGCGGTGTGCCGAATTACCCAATTTTTGAGACGAATAAATCGCACATTCGTTTCAAATTTGTGCTATACTTGAACCATCCTGAACCCTGTTTGAAAGGGGCAGTTTGATGGTTTTGCGCAATGCGCCTGTGCTTAGTTCACCGTTTGTTGGTCGCCTCGCGGAACTCGCGGACATCGCGACTCTCCTCACCAATCCTGATTGTCATCTGATCACCCTCGTTGGCGCCGGGGGGATCGGTAAGACGCGGCTCGCGCTCGAAACCGC
>CALKIA010000037.1 GCA_937988705.1 uncultured Chloroflexota bacterium
CTGCGCGACGGCTACAGCACGGTGGTCGATCAGATCAACCGGCTGGGCATCTTCCTCGAAAGCGTGCGCGACGATCACGCGCTGCCGAATAACCGCCTGCCGCTCTCCGCGCTGGTGCGCGCGCTCAACGCCAGCATGGCGCTCGCCGACTACATGCACGTGATCGGCAAGCAGGCGACGGGCAGCCCGCGCGACGCTTTGAGCGCGTTAGATTCCGCCCGCGCCATTGACCCGACGAATCGCTCCTGGGACGCGGTCCGCTCGATGCTCGGCGGGCTGTACGAACTGCTCGGCGTGTTTCAGCAGTACGTGCCGACAGCCGATGCATCGGATCTCGAAGGCTGGCTCAAACAGACCGAAGCGCAGCTCACCCCGTATGTCGAGCGGCTGTTTGACGAAACGCTCGTCGGCATGGTCGTCGGCTTGCGCCTCGCGGGGCAGTCGTGGCAGGCCTACGCCGACGCGGTCATTCAGGGCAACCGTTCCGCCGCGACGATGGCGCTCCAACAGGCCACCGAGTCGATCAGCACGGTGAGTCCGGGGCTGGCGGGTTGGCTCAATCAACTGCGCACGATCATCAATAACGCCAGCTACATCGAACGCCATGCGCTCTACGGCGCGCTCGGGCGGGCGCTGGCGGATGGCTGGGAAAACTTTGACCGCGGGCGCTTGCCGGAGGCCGAACGCCTCGGCATCACCGCCCACGAATCGGCGCGCAGCGATGCCGAACGCTTCGCCGCCCGCCGCCTGCGCGACCTCTCCGAACTCATGCGTGACTGGCTGGAACGCAGCGGTGTGGGCAGCCTCAAAGCGACTCAAGCCCTGCTGACCAAAGTCGAACTGCTGTACACGCCCGACGAAATCGGCGCGCGCGACAATTTCGCCGCGCAAATGCCGACCAAAGAGACGTTCCTCAAAGCGATGGTTAAAGGGCTGGTGGAGGTCTTTGCGCGCCAAAACACCGCCGCCAACCGCGTGCTGTTCGCCAATTACATTCTGTTCGGCGTGCTGGAAGCGCATGAAGATCACATCGACGATGCGCGTTTCTGGCGCGATGCGGCTGTGAAAGCCTTAGCCGAATTCGGCGTGCGCCACCCGGCGACCAAAGCGCTCGAAGACATGCTCGACCGCCGCCGCGATCTGATCGCCGCCGCCGAACTGCTCAACAGTGTCAGCAGCCCGTACGCGCTCCCCGGTTTGGAGGCGTCACGCCGCGCGCTGGAGGAGAATCCGCAGGCCAAAACCATCGCGCCCGCGGTCTACAGCCTGCGCGAACTGGAAGCCGCCGCCCGCGACTGGTCGGATGGTGAATTCCGCGCCGCGGGCATCAAACTGGAAAACGCCGTGCGCGCCGTCGACGAGATCGAAAGCACCTCCGGCATCACGCTGACCACCTACCGCGCCTTTTTGATGGACTTGCTGCGCGGCGCGGCGGATCTGCATGCGGCCTCGCGCAAAATGGTCAGCACCATTGAACGCAAGCCCGATCAGCCGGTCGATTTTGTGCGCCAGACGCATCATCAAATGGTGGACAGCACCTCGCGCCTGCTCGGCGCGTCCTACGCGGCCACGCTGCGCACGTGGGCGGAAACCTACGAATCGTTCCTCTCGGTCTACAGCGACGCGGCGACGCGCCGTTCGGCCAAGCTGACGCGCTTCAACGATCAATTCCGCGCCCTGTTCATCGACCGGCATCCAGCCTATCCGCTTTACCGCCACTGGTACAGCGTCACCGAAGGCTCGCCGGAATTCCCCGCGCCGCCGACCAACGAACCGACGCCGCGCATCGCCGAAGAAGCCGACATCACGGTGCCGGATGAGGACGAAATCAGTCGCCCCCCGCGCCCACCCCGGACGCCGCGCTCCACCTCCACCGTGCCGGACGCGGACGACGACGAACCACGACCGCGCCGCCGGGGCCGCCCCGGTTTGATTATCGTCTTCGGCGCACTGCTGCTGGTGGTGCTGGGCGCAGTCTTCGTGCTCAATAATCAGGCGGCAGTCGGCACATCAACGCCGACTGTCGACGTGGGTTTGTCCGTGACGGCGGCGCTGGAAGTCGCGCTGGCCGAAACGGCGACCGCCGAAGCTCTGCTGCTGGCCGATCCGCCGACCGATACCCCCGTGCCCCCGACCGAGACGCGCCCGCAGGTGATCGCCACCATCGCGCCGCGTGGCAGCGAAAGCCCGACGCCCACGCGCACCCCCTCGATCACGCCCACGGCGACCATAACCGAAACCCCCACGGCGACGCGGACTCTACCACCAACCAATACGCCGCTGCCGACGAATACCGCCACGCCCACGCTGACCCCGACCGCCACGCTCCCACCCGACGGCTTGACCGGCGAACAAAATCTGCTGCCCGTCGCCGCTGCGCTCGGCAGCCCGGAAATGTTCACCCTCGGTCAGGATGGGACGTACTGGCGCATGGGCACCGGTTCGCCCTCGACCAATGAGGTCTATACGCTGGCGATTCCGGCGGAAATCCTCGACATACGCTTCGGTGGCCGGCCTGCGGGCCGCATCACCAGCGTGCAGGTCGAGATCGAACTGGCGACGTGGAATCCGCCGCTGGTGCTGGACGATGACGTGTATTTCGGCGTCGTTTTGATGCCCGCCAGCGACCCGGCGCGCGCGGTCGGCGTGCAGTTGAACCTCGTCGAAAATGAGGTGTTCAATATCGCGCGGCGCAGCGGCAATCAGGTCAATGTCAACGCACAGCGCGGCTTGAACGGTAACACCGCGCGTATCCGGTTGCAGCGCGATGGCGCTGCCGTCGCCATCTACGTCAACAATGAGCAGATCGGCGACCCGATCACGCTGACCGATGATGAGGTGATTCCCGCCGTGTATGTCAAAGAGGGGGGCGTCGTCATCTACCTCAGAAATTGGAGTCTTACCCTCCGCTAACCGTTGATTATTAGTACCTAAAGTCTATGCAAAATTCACGAAAGACAAGGATTGATCTAATCTGATCGTTGTAGACTACATATACACCCTGACCTTTGGAGTCCGTATGTTGTCAGCTACTTCGATCTTAGATCGCCAAGAGAACAACCAGCACAACGGTAGACTATTGATAGTCGACGACGACTACACGACCCTGGCGCTGATGAAACGGCTGTTCATGTCGGACTATGAGCTGTACACGGCGACCAACGGCGAGGAAGCGCTCGCCCTGCTGGAACATACGCCGGTTGACCTCGTGCTCATGGATGTGAATATGCCGCGCATGGATGGTTTCACGTGTCTCGAAATCATTCGGCGCCAAGAATCGACCCGGCGGCTGCCCGTAATGATTATCTCGGCGCACAGCGATACGCGCGATGTGGTGCATGGTTTACAGCTCGGCGCGAATGACTTCATCTCCAAGCCGATCAACACGCAGATCACCATGGCGCGCGTCAAAACCCAGGTCGAGCTCAAGCGCGCGAACGACGAAAAAGATGAGATGATCACGCGGCTGAACCAGACGCAGGAATTTCAGAATCACTTCTACCGCATCGTCACCCACGACCTGAAAGCGCCGCTGACGAACCTGCGCCTCGGTCATTACATGCTGCGCGACCTCGTTGGGAACAACGACAACGCGCACGGCGTTCTCGATAATATGGATGTCGCCGTGCAATCGATGCTGGAAATGATTCACAGCTTTTTGGACGCGACTCAGTATCATCAGGGCGCGTTTCGGCAGCACCCAGAAACGATTAACGTGGGGGATTACATCCGCCGCGCACTGGATCAGCATCGTCCCGCCGCCGAGCGTAAGGGCATCCGACTGGATGCCGAGTCGTGTGACTGCGCGGTCACGGCAGATACGATGATGCTGGGACAAATGCTCGACAATCTGGTCAGCAACGCCATCAAGTTCAGCCTGGCGGGCACGAATGTGCATATCTCCGCCGGACTGCGCGACACCTCGGTGCGCGTCTCAGTCGCCGATCAAGGGCCGGGCATCCCCGACGACGAACGCGATCACCTCTTCGAAATGTTCGGGCGGCTCACCCCGCGTCCGACCGGGCAGGAAACCAGCACCGGCCTCGGCCTCTGGATCGTCAAGACGCTGGCGGAAGCGCAAGGCGGGCACATCGGCGCGGATTTCCCCGCAGACGGCGGCTC
>CALKIA010000038.1 GCA_937988705.1 uncultured Chloroflexota bacterium
CCTGATCTCCAGAATGCGAACATCACCGTCTGGATTGACCAGCTCAACCTGAAAACCGGAACGCCCGACTGGGAACAAGCTCTGCGCTCGGCGATCTCTCAGGCGTCTGCCGTGCTGCTGATCGCGACCCCGCAGTCGCTCAAATCGCAGCCCGTCTCGGCTGAACTCGCTATCGCCCGTATGTATAACGTGCCTGTCTATCCTGTATGGGCGGACGGACAGCACTGGGTTGAAGCGATTACGATGGATCGCTTCAAGTCGCAGTACATCGATGCCCGCGGCGAGAAGTACAGCGCTGGGTTGGCGGCCATCATTGCGACGGTCGGCGGTCAAGGCATCACGCCTGCCATAATAGAAACGGTCATTCCACCGACCGCCGTCGAAGTCCCCATCTTCAATCCGTACAAAGGGCTGCGCGCCTTCACCGAACAAGACTCGGCGCTATTTTTCGGGCGAGAACGGTTTGTCACGCAGCTCGTGGACAAGCTTGACGAAACGCTGCGGAACAACAGTCCGCGCCTGCTCGCCGTGATTGGGGCTAGTGGCTCGGGCAAATCATCGGTGCTGATGGCGGGTCTTCTCCCCAAGCTGCGTGGCGGCGCGATTGCTGACAGTAACCAGTGGCACTATCTCCCAGCGCTCGTGCCCGGCGCACACCCACTGGAAAGCCTCTCTGATGCACTGGCTGCCGTGCTGCCCAACGTGAGCATGACCGCCATTGATGAGGATTTGCGTAACCCGAATGGGCGGGGGTTGCACCGCTTAGCCGGGCGGATTGGCGGTGAACAACGGGTTGTGCTCTACATTGACCAGTTCGAAGAGCTGTTCACGCAAACTACTGATGAGGCAGAACGAGCGCAGTTCATCAGCCTGTTGACCACGGCGATCACCGAGCCAGACGGCAAGCTGATTGTGCTGCTCACTCTCCGGGCTGACTTTTATGACCGTCCGCTCAACTACCCGGAACTCGGCGCGCTGATGGATGCCCACAGCGTCTCGATTTTGCCGATGGCGCTGGCCGAAGTCTTTGACGCGGTACAGAAACCGGCGACCGCGGCGGGCTTAACCTTCGACGAGGGGTTGGCCGCCGATCTTGTGTTTGAGGTGCGCGAACAGCCGGGGTCGCTACCACTGCTGCAGTTCGCGCTCGACCAGTTGTACAAGGGCCGCACTGACCGTCACTTGACGCGATCTGCCTATGGGGCTATCGGCGGCGTGCGTGGCGCGCTGGCGAAGCATGCTGAAGCGGTCTATGCCGGTCTTCCATCGGATGCCGACCGCACTTTAGCCCGCGCCCTGTTCTTGCGACTGATTGAGCCGGGCGCAACCGAACAGGACACCGTGCGCCGCCGCGCCGAACGCGCCGAACTGACCCTCGCCGATAGTTCACAGACCGAACGCCTGCGCACCGTCGCGGATACCTTCGTCGATGAGCGCCTGCTGGTCACCAACCGCACAGGGGATGTGGAAACGCTCGAAGTGGCGCACGAAGCGCTGATCCGCGAATGGGAACGCCTGGGCAGTTGGTTGCACGAAGCGCGCGAGGATGTTCTGCTTCAGAAAAAGATCAGTGCCGATACGTTGTCGTGGGTCAAAGACAACCGTCAAGCAGACTACGGAGCGCTCTACAGTGGCCGAGTCCTGCGTGAGGCCCTGCAATGGGCAGAGCAAAACCTGCCAAGCGCCGACGAAGCGGCCTTTTTTCGGGCTGGAACAGAACGAGAAGCCCAGATGGAAGCGCTTGAACTCTCACGCAAGCGCGAACTGGTGAAAGCCGCCGAACGCGCCGAAGCATCTCGCCGCGCATCGGTTGCCGCAGCGAACCGAGCGCGTCTCATCCTCCTTGCTTTGATCGCCTCAGTAATCCTTGCGGCTGTCACCCTGTTCCTCGCGAACGCCCAATACGTTGCCGATCTAGAGCAGGCGAATGCCACCCTGACCCTCGTTGGCGAGCAGGTGCTGAGTGCCAATGCCGCACTGACCCCGATCCCGATCACGCTTGCCGCCGCCAATGCACAAGTCACGGATGCGGCAGCACTCGTAGCCACATCGGGCGCGGAAGCGACCTACGCTTCCGCTTTGGTCAATGAAGTTGTCAACGATACCAACCGACAGCTCGACGCTGCTGCAACCGCACGGATCGGTGCGGAGAACGCAGCTGCAGATGCCGGAACGCTCGTGGCAAATGCCACAGCGACACTCGGGGCCGTGCAGGCACAAGGGACAGAAGTCGCGGCGCAGGCAACATATTTCGGCATCGAGCAGGCGCGCATTGGCACACTATCAGCGGGAGCAGTCGTCATCCCGCCGGGGACGCTGACACCGGAACTGCTGCTACCTACGCTGACGGGAATTGCCCAATTGCGTCAATGGGAACCGCGCATCATCGTCGAGGAAATTCAGGGTGTAGAGATCGAAATGGTGGAGGTGCCGTCGGGTTGCTTCATGATGGGCAGCGTAGCAGGCGGCGACGAAGGCCCCGTGCATGAGCAATGCTTCACTGAGCCGTTCTACATCGACCGTTACGAGGTCACGCAGGCGCAGTTCGCAGGGCTCGAGGGCGAGATGGCAGAGGATTTCGCCTTCCCCGGTGAAGATCGTCCAGTCGAGAACATCAACTGGTTCGAGGCGCGCGATTTTTGCCTAGCGCGTGATGCTCGGCTACCTACCGAACGCGAATGGGAGTATGCCGCGCGTGGTCCTGACAGCCTGACCTACCCCTGGGGCAACACGTTTGTGCCGGAAAACGTAGTCTACAACCGCGTGGAGTCACAGGGCACAGCCGATGTGGTCGATGCCGATGGAAATCCAGCGCGACCCGGCGGCGCATCGTGGGTGGGCGCGCTGGACATGAGCGGGAATGTCATGGAGTGGACGAGCACACGCTATGATGATCTCGACTTTTCACAAAGCACACTCAACTATCAAGGGCTGTTCCTTTACCCGTACCGCGAGAACGACGGACGCGAAGCGGATGAAACACGAGCGGCTTTCGACCAACGCGTTGAAGAACAATCGTTCTATACATTGCGCGTGGTGCGTGGCTTTTCGTGGGCTAATGCGGATTCCGACCTCCGTGGCGCCGCCCGGTTCGGGGGCTTCGCTGACTTCGACGTCAATATCTACGGATTTCGATGTGCCCGCTCTTCCTGAGCGCGGGCGGGGACGTTGCCCCGCCCCTACAGAACCGCACGGTGTAGGGGCGACCCTGTGTGGTCGCCCGTGAGTGCTATTTATCAAATATTAAGGAGTGTCCAAGTAGGTCGCTAAGCCGCCTTTTGTCGTGGGTGATCATCTATCTGGGACGGCAATTACTCGCCGCCTCAAGCAGCATACCCGGCGCGGGACGGGTCGCCCCAATGCGCCTGCTTTGCCTTGCTCCCGGTGGGGGTTGCCTAGCCGCCGACATTACTGCCCGCGCTGGTGGTCTCTTACACCACCGTTTCACCCTCGCCGCTCTTGCGAACGGCAATGCACTTCTCTGTTGCCCTGTTCCATCGGATCACTCCGCCCGGCTGTTAGCCGGCACCGTACCCTGTGGAGGGCGGACTTTCCTCGACGCCGTAGCGCCGCGATCACCTGACCTGCTTGGACACACCCCCTATTATAGTCGGGATGCTACGGGGAAAAGAGGGTGGATTCACATGAACAGCGGGTAAGTAGGTGGGGATGCGTGGGTTGTCAGGGTGGCAGGCCGCCTTTACAATGAGACAGGTCTGGTTACAGGATATGTGGATGGCTACCCTCGTCAAACCGAGCTCTCCCCAGCGTTCCCTGCGCCGCTTCGTGCAGCGCTGGCGCTCTTATTTCGCGCATGGGGAGATCACCGCGCTGGTTATTGCGGTCATTTTACTACTCATGCCGGCCCTGTCGCTACGGGGCGCAGGCTGGACGCTCGACATGCGCACGCTGCTGCCGGTCGCGGCGCTGAGCGTGATTTTTGGTTTTGTGCTGGCGCGCAGCCAGTATAACGAACTCATCGGCTTGATCATCACCACGATTTACGGTGCGTGCTTCGTGCTGCTGATCGCCGCCTTCAACGACCCGGCCGGATTGGGACGCGGCATCTACAACGTGTTCACCCGGTTGTTCACATGGATAGTGGACGCGACCTCTGGGGGCATCAATCAGGACAACCTGATTTTCACGCTGCTGGTGTCGAGCCTGTTCTGGTTCTTGGGCTATAATCTGGCGTGGCACTTGTTTCGCATTGACCGCGTGTGGCGCGCGATTCTGCCGCCTGCGTTGATTCTGCTGGCGAACAGCATCTATTACACCGGGACGAATAATCTCGACGGCTATCTGATCCTCTTCGTGTTTCTGTGCTTGCTGCTGATCGTGCGTTCGAACCTTGACGCACGCGAATGGGACTGGTACCTCCGGGGAATCCGCTTCCCGCGCAAAATCCGCAATCAATTCTTCCGGGTGGGCGCGGTGCTGGCCCTGGTCATTTTGACCGCCGCCTTCATTGTCCCCTCGAACGACATTCAGGAACGGCTGAACCGTTTTCAGGAGTTTTTGCAGAACGACCCGCTGATGCAGTTCAGTGAATTCTGGAATCGCCTGTTCGAATCGGCGGAAACGCAGGGGCCAGCGACCACAGACTACTACGGCAGCGACGAATTGAGCCTCAGCGGATCAATTCGTTTGGGTGATCAAGTGGTGTTTCTCGCCAGCGCCCCACAGGGTCGACGTTACTACTGGCGGTCGCGCACGTTCGATAACTACAACGCCGGGACGTGGACGTCCGCCGCGCAAATCCGCCTGACTGATCCGGATGCGCCGCTGGAAATTCTACACGAGGCCTATTTCCCCGGCGCGCGCGTGCCCGTCCAGCAGGTCTTCACCATGGGTTTGAATGCGTCACGGTTGGTGTACACCGCGGCCCAACCCCTGCGCGTCGATTTGCCGACACGTACCGATTTGAGCTATACCGCCGCCGAGAATTCGCCCGATCAAAGCATGGTGATTTCGGTCATCCGCCCAATGCGCGTGGTCTACGAAGGTGAGGCGTACACTGCGACCAGCCTGATGAGCAATGCCACCGGCGATCAACTGCGGCAGGCGGGCGCGAATTATCCCCAGTGGGTCCGTGACACCTATACCTCGTACATCCCGAGCGCGACCGCCCGCACGCTCCAACTCGCACAGCAGATCGTCAACGAGGCGGGCGCGGTAACGCCCTATGATCGCGCCAAAGCGATTGAAGCGTGGTTGCGCGCCAATATCACCTACAGCGAAACGATTCCGGTGCCGCCCGCTAATCAGGACGCGGTCGACTGGGTGCTGTTCGATTTACGGCGGGGCTACTGCAACTACTACGCCTCGTCGATGGTGGTCATGCTGCGCACGATGGGCATTCCGGCGCGGATGGCGGCCGGGTTTGCACAAGGCGAATGGGATGCAGCCGAAGGTGCCTACGTAGTCCGCGAGAAAGACGCGCATACGTGGGTGGAAGTCTACTTCCCCGGCTACGGCTGGATTGAGTTTGAACCAACCGCCGCGCAACCGCCCGTCACCCGCCAGAACGACGATCCGCCGCAGGTGATCGCGCCGACACAGCCGCCCAGCCCGACCGCGACATTTACGCCATCGCCGACGCCGACCAACACCCCGGAGCCGCTCGATGTGGCGCCAACGGACAGCCGGTCGGATCTGATTCCGCCGACGCTGACGAATACGCCGACGCCCACGCCCTCCCCCACGCCGGTGATCATGCCGACGCAGCCGCCGCCGATTCGACCGCAGCCACGTTCGCCGCTGTCGTTCCTGATTCCGGCGATCGCCGGCGCGCTGCTGGTGCTGCTCGCCGTCATTCTGCTCTTAGGTTTAGGCGTGTTCATCTACTGGTGGTGGGAATGGCGCGGGATGCGCGGACTCAGCCCGATCGCGCGCGCCTATGCCCGGTTAGAACGCTATATCCCGATGATCGGAATTCGTACCACCCAACAGCAAACACCGAACGAGCGCGCGCAGACGATCGTGCGGGAACTGCCGCTGGCCGAACCGCCCGTCAACGCGATCACGCGGCTGTACACCTCCGAGCGTTACGGACGCCCGGCGCGCGAAGCCGATCAGTCGCTCCAGCACGAAACCGCCGACCGCGCGTGGGTCGATGCCCGCGGAAATATTCTGGCGCGGTGGTTCCGGCGGTTGTTCATGCCGTGGCAGAAATAACGTTTGCCGAAGCGTTCGATCCAGTCAGTAGAGCGGCGACACTACATGGTCGCCCGTTGCGGGCTATTGCTTAAGCACACGAACAAAAACGGACGAGTTAGCTCGTCCGTTTTTGTTCGGTTTCCCGAAAATTACCGCTCGTTGATGATGCTGAAGACCATCGGACGGCGTTTGGTTTCGTTGTAGAGCATCCGGCTCAGCGATTCCTGCATCCGTTCGCGGCGCTTGCCATTGCGAATCTGACGGGTGCTGTTGAGCACATCGATCACGGTGCTTTTGATCTGCCCGAGGAGCTCGTCGGCGTCTTTCAGGTAGATAAAGCCGCGCGAGATCACTTCAGGATCGCCAATCAGGCGACCGTCGCCGTCGATGTTGGCAACTACCATCATGAAGCCGTCGCGAGCCAGAATTTCGCGATCCCGAAAGACCGCCCGGCCGATATCGCCCACACCGCTGCCATCCACAAAGACGTAGCCGCCGGGAATACGTTCGCCAGTGACGCGCGCACCATGCCGATCCACTTCAATTACGCCACCATTTTCAAGCACGAACACATTTTCCGGTCGAATACCCGACTGGATCGCCAGCCGCGCATGGCTGCGCAAATGGCGCAGTTCGCCATGAATGGGCATGAAGAATTTCGGGTTGGTCAGGCTCATCAACAGGCGCATTTCTTCCTGATTGGCGTGACCAGACACGTGGACGGCCGCAATCGGATCGTAAATGATTTCCGCGCCGCGCTGAAACAAGCGGTTGATGGTGCGGCTGACCGTTTCTTCGTTGCCGGGGATGGTATGCGACGACAACACGATCGTGTCGCCGGCCATTACGTCGAGGCTGCGATGCTGCCCCGTCGCCAGACGCCCGAGAACAGCCGTCGGTTCACCCTGCGAACCCGTCGCCATGATGACGAGGTTCTGCGGCTGAATCGAGTTAATGCGATCCAGTTCGACGATCGTATCGTCGGGGATGTTGAGCAGGCCGATCTTCATCGAAGTTTCGACATTTTTGCGCATACTATGCCCGGCGATCGCCAGCTTGCGGCCGTAACGACGCGCCAGATTGGCCACCTGTTGAATGCGCGAGATGTGCGAGGCAAACGTCGCTACGATGATGCGGCCCTTCGCCTCGCGGAAAATGTCGTCAAACGCGGCATTCACGATGATTTCCGACTGAGTCCAGCCCGGTTTTTCCGAGTTTGTGCTGTCCCCCATGAGCATGAGCACACCGCGCCGCGAGAATTCCGCGAGTTTGGCATAGTCGGTGCGTTTACCGTCAATGGGAGTATTGTCAAATTTGTAGTCGCCGCTGTAGACGATCAAGCCGTGCGGCGTGTTGATGCCGAAGCCCACGCAGTCCGGAATACTGTGCGTGACGTGGTAACTTTCGAGCGTGAAGGGTCCCACGGTGATGCTGTCTCCGGGATTGAAGATATTGATCGTCGTCTCATGGCTCAGACGCGCATCCCGCAGCTTCACTTCAAGGAGCGCCGCCGTGAGCGGTGTGGCGTAAATGGGCACTTTGCGGAACTGGTCAATCACATGAGCAACGGCGCCCGTATGATCTTCGTGTCCGTGGGTATACACAATACCGTGCAGAATGAGGTCTTTACGTTCTACGATGTAGCGGAAATCCGGAATGATGTAATCGACGCCGAGCATGTCGTTTGCAGGAAACATCACGCCTGTATCGATGATGAACGCATCGCGTCCATATTCGAACAACGTCATATTCTTTCCGATTTCCCCGCACCCGCCAATAGGGATGATTCGGAGCTTCGGTTTTGTTTTGGCCATAGGCTAATGGACGCGAAAATGCGCCCCCGTTTTCCTTTCGATACGAAAGCTAGCTTACATTAAATGCAAGTCTCGTAATAAATTTGCATTAATTCTTTGGAAACGTCCGGCGGAGCATCCGGGCGTGGGCAAGCATTAAAAGTCTGATGAACGTCAGCTATTTGCGGACATTATATCATAAAAATGGTACTGTCGATCTGTCTGAGTACAGTCCGCGCCTGAGAGCTTGTTGAGAAATTGCTCATCTTCCCAACGTATGCGCGAGGTTATTGAGAATCTGATCGGCGGAAACCGGGGTTTCCCCTTCCCAACCGACCCGCGTGATCAGCAGCGCGCCATCACTGGTGAGCACGACCACGCCTTCGCCACGTCGGACTTCAATCACGCGCCCGATCACACGCCCCACATACGGCGGGATGGCCACGCATTGCGCCTGCCAGATGTAGAGGCGGCGGCCATTCAAGGTCGTGAACGCACCGGGATAAGGCGCGGTCACGGCGCGGATGAGATTGTAGATCACCCGGGTTGGCTGCGTCCAATCAATCCCATTGTCAGCCGGAATCCGCTTGCAGGTATAGGTCGCGCGCGTTTCGTCCTGCTCGGTCCGCTGGGCCGTACCCGCGAGAAGGAGCGGTAAGTTCGCCGCCAGTACCTCCAGATAGGTCTGCGTAACGTGTTCCATAACATCCGCGATCGTGTCATCCAGGCCGATCGGCACACGCTGCTGGGCGATAATCCGCCCAGTATCCACGCCCTCGGCGATTTCAAACAGGGTGACGCCTGTGTGATCCTCGCCGTTGATGAGCGCCCAGACGGTGGGCGCAAAGCCGCGATACGCGGGTAAGAGCGAGTCATGCAGGACGAAGGTTCCCAAGCGCGCACGTTCGAACACCTCACGCGGAATGATGTACCGCCAACTCACGGTTAGCAGCAGGTCGATGGGTGTGTTAGACCAGAAATCGACCCATTTGGACGCGCCTACCTGCCGCGCTTCACAGAAGGTCGCGCCCTTGGCTTCCGCCAACTGCTGGATATCATCCAAGAAAGGTGGTTCGTACGGCTCCTCGCGAAAGCTGAAAACGACCAGTTCGGCCTCTGGCTGCAAGCGGATCAACTGTTCGAGAACGCGGTAACCGCGTCGGGTTGCACAAAGTAAAGCTATTCGCATGCCGCGCCTTCAATCTGCTTTACGCTGGCCGGTCAGGTAAGCGGCTGACCAGCGGTGATACCAGCTGCCAGTCGCCGTTGGGACAAACCCCTGTCGGGTATACAGCCGCTGCGCGCTGACATTGCGTCCCTGCGTCACCACTTCGACGGTGCGAAAGCCCTGATCCCAGAACCAACGCAGCGTGCCTTGAACGAGCCGCGCCCCCAAGCCTTGGCCGCGCGCCGCTTCTCCCACCCCGATTAAGGTGAGTTTGGCACGGCGTCCCTGCTCCGTCTCCGCGATCTGGAGCGCGGAATAGCCAACGGGCTGATCGTCCTGTAACGCGACAAGCACGGCATCGGCCAAAATGCCCGCCACGCTGCGCTCGATCCACGTCGTAAACAAGGCATCGCAGCGCTCATCCGGAATGAAGGGATCAAAATAGAAACGCGAGTCGCGATGACCCAACTGAGCGATAGCTGTGAGCGCAGGCAGATCCGCGGGTTGGCTCAAGCGAATCGCGGCAGGTTGAACGGGGGCTTCCCTGAGCTGCGCCGTCAGAACGACGCGATTATCCACATAGAGAAAGCCGCTGCGCTGCGCCAGCCACCCCGTTTGGCGATCCGCCGAATCGGCGAGAAAGTACAGGCAGTCGATGTGTTCAGCACCGCACCAGGCTTCGATCTCGGCGAGGGTATCCGGCGTCAACCGATTGATGGTCGCGCGCGCGATGTTGTAGCCAAAGAAAGCGGAGTCCCATTCAAGACGCTGGCAGAGTTCACTCATGCTGTTCCTGCGTATGTTCCCGCACCGTATAGACCGGGCGATCCATGGTACGAAAGTGAATACGCGCCAGATATTCGCCGATCACGCCGAGCGCAAACAACTGCGCGCCGCTGAAAATGGCGATGATCGAGGCGAGGAAGGGAAATCCCTGCACGACCTGGCCTTCCAGCAAATACCGTCCGAGCACGTACAGGAACACGAGCATACCGAAGAAAGCCAGCGTAATACCGATAATGCTGGCGACCTGCAGCGGCAGCGTACTAAAGCCGGTGATCATGTTAATGGCGTGGCGAATGAGCTTGGTGAGGGTGTAGCCCGATACGCCGATGGTGCGCTGATCATGCCGCGTGGTCACGGCGCCAAAGCGCGTCGTTCCCCACGTGAGCAGCACATCGATGGAGACATATGGACTGCTGTAGTTGACGAACGCCTCACGCAAATCGGTGCGAAACACACGAAAGGCGCTGACTTTGCGGGCGATATCTACGCCCATGCTGCTCTGGAGTACCAGCTTGGTCGCCTGTGACGCCAAGTCACGTAGGAAGCCGTGTTGTTCGTGTTCCGGCGCACCATAGACGACATCGAGATCGGCCTCCCGCAGGTGGGCGAGCAGTTTGGCGATCTCGACCGGCGGATGCTGCAAATCATCGTCAATGGTAACGATCAACTCGTAGTGTGCGTGGCGAATACCGCACAACAGCGCATTGTGCTGGCCGTAGTTGCGCATCATGTTGATGCCATGCACCCACACATAGCGCGCCGCCAGTTCACGGATTACCGTCCACGTCTTACCCCCATCGGGGCTGCCATCGTTGACGATGATCACTTCGAACAGCGCGCCACCTGTCAGCGTCGGGAGCACACGCTCCAGTTCAGCGATGAGGGGCGGCAAGCTGGCGCTGCTGCGGTACGCTGGAATAATAACGGAGATCGAGTCCAAATCGTTCAATTCCTAACCGGAAGACGAAGTCGAGTAACCGTCCCTCGTCCATGCAAGCGGAGCGAGGGGAAAGATTACGATTACTGCTGACTCCCCTCCTCGAATTCTGGGCGAGGTGGAGTCGTCGTTAACCTGGCACGCATGGGCGGCGAGCGATCACAGCCCGGTGGCGCTGATCAATCAACTATACAAATAGCGCTGGTGCAGCGCGGCGTGCGTTTCCTGCACGACTTTGAGCACAGCGTCCGGGCAGTGGTCGCCGGGTACGCCGCCCTGTTCAATGTAGGCATTGCGCAGAATACGTCCCCAATTACCCGTGCTGCGCAGCTTGGGATCGTTGATGTACTGCTGAATCGTCTCGGCTTCGTGACCGCTGAGCGGTTCAAGCATGCGTTCCAGACTGGTATAGACTTCATCGATTTCGCGCGGCATCACTTCGTCGATCTCTTCGAGCGCGGCGTGCATAAAGCGGCGCTTGAGCGAGTAGAACTCCGATAGGCGCATCTGGCGGCCGCCCGCCGTCGTGAGCGTCATATCTGTGCCCAGCCGATCCGACTGGTCTTGCTGTGCATGGAACGAGTCGATGGAGAGCGGGCCGAGAATGTCCCACATCACCTTGTTGTCGTGCATCGGGCCGAGATCACAGCCGTGCTTGCGGAAGTACGACTCGACCACAGCGTGCGTGAACTCGAAATCGGTGATGACCGCCGCCATGCGCGACGCGCTGATGTTGGTCGGCATGCCCGTGCTTTCGACGGTACAAACGCGCTTCGAGGTGGTGAGGTCGGGGCGAATGCGGCCGATCGGGTTGTGCATCACCGAAATTGGCAAGCCGAGATCATCGTTGTACATGGTGGCGCGCCCCGTAGCGTTGGCACGTTCCAGCAGCAGCAGTTCAGCGTATTGATCGAGGCCATCCGGCATGAGATGTGGGCTAATCGGGAGTTCGAGATAGCGCCCAGTAGCCGTCGTCGCGCGGACGTATTCGCGCGCGTCCAACAGTTCGGCGTCGCACGTGCCGTTGATGAACGGACAGCCCTTGAGCACGGCGGAATTGGCAATAGCGGTCGCACTCTTTAGGATGGTGTAGAACGTGAGCAGCCCCAACGCTTCCGAGCGTCCCGCCAGATCAATGTGGATGTGGCAGCCTTGATTGCGGAACATGTTGACATGGTGGCAGGTCGCCGGGTCGACATGGAAACGCGCCTGCGCCTCCGCCAGACGCCGCCCGTATTCCGGGAACAGGCCGTTGACTTCGAGCATCAGATCGACGGCGGTCTGGACTTTCGGATGATCGGTCATCTTGAAGTCAGATTCGGTCGGGTAGCACGA
>CALKIA010000039.1 GCA_937988705.1 uncultured Chloroflexota bacterium
ATCACCTGTGCCGCTAACAGCCCCAGCTTGCCCGCGCCAAGCAACACAACGCGATCTCGGGGTGACAGATGTACGGCTTCGAAGATTTGCAGCGCCGCCGCTAATGGTTCGACAAACACCGCTTGATCGTCACTCACCTGATCGGGAATGACGTGCAGATTGTTCCGGGTCAGAGCGAGGTATTCCGCGAAGGCTCCCGGATGACGATCCAGACCAACGGTAGAACGGTTGCGGCACTGACTCGGGATACCGCGCATGCAAAAATCGCAGGTGCCATCGGCGACATTAATTTCGCCCACGACCCGCCGCCCAAGCAACTCCTCTACCCCTGCCCCGCCGACAACTTCGCCGACAAACTCGTGACCGAGGATGCCGGCGAAATTCATGTAACCAGCGACGAGTTCGAGATCGGTGTTGCAAATCCCGGCGCGGGTAATCTTGATCAGGGCTTGATCACCCTGCGGTTGCGGCTTCGTTGCGTTAAGGTCAACGTGCAGCCGACCATCGAGGATGACTGCCTTCATGCTCAGGCCTCACCCTCTACCGGTGTTAATTGCTTCTTCGGCTGGTTGACAAAGGGAATCTCACCCTTTTCCCACGCCACGAGCAGTGGCACGGCGATGAAGATGGAGGAATATGTCCCCGTCAATAGGCCGACGAAGAGAATTGCAATGAATTGCTTGATCGACTCACCGCCAAATAGCAAAATTGCGATCATGATGAAGAAGGCATTCAGCTGAGTGGCCAGCGAACGATGAATGGTTTCCAGAATACTGCGGTTAACGATCACTTCGAAAGGTTCACCGAGGTGCTTCGGGATGTTTTCGCGAATGCGGTCGAACATAACGATGGTATCTTGGACCGAGTAGGCCAAGACGGTCAATACAGCCGTCAGGAACAGCGCATCGACTTCCCAACCGAAGAGCAGCCCGGCCAGTGACATAATGCCTGACACGACCAGCACGTCATGGATCATCGCAATAATCGAGCATACGCCATAGCGCAGCGCATTGGGCACCTGCCGGAAGGCGATGACAACGAAGCCTGTCACAATCACGGATGCGACGATCACCGCCAGAAACGCGGATTGGCTGACTTCCTGCCCTACCGTACCCGAAACCTGTTCGATGCGCAGGCTGGTTCGGTCAAGCGGAGCAATCGCTTCTAGCGCATTGAGAATGCTCGTCTGGACTTCTTCATCCTGAAAGTTGGCGCGGACTGACCAGCGATGCTCGTCTTCCGTACCCAACCGTTGAATGCTAATGTCCGTGTTGCCGAACTCCTGGAAGACATCACGCAGGGTGGTTTCGTCTGCGCCGGCCGCGCTGAAGCGCAGCTCATAGATGCTGCCGCCAACGAAGTCGTTGCTCAGTCGGAACAACGTCCCGGTGGTGACGACTGAATACAGCATGATCAGCAAGCCGGGGATGATCACCGCAAGCGAGATCAAGAAGAATACACGCCGCTTTTGCACTAAACTGAACATCTTGCCTACACCCCCAACAGCCAATGCCGCTCTTTGAGCGGTTGGCGCAGTACGCTGACGAACAGATTAAGGAACGTGCGGGTCACAACGACGGCTGTAAACAGGTTGATGATCAAGCCGAGCGCCAGTGTCACAGCGAAACCGCTGACGATGCTGGCTCCCGGTGTTTGCCCAAAGAAGTAGAGCACACCGCAGATGATAATCGTCGAGAAGTTGGAATCGCGGATTGACTGCCACGCGCGGTCGAACCCAGCACCGAGTGCCTCTTCCAGCGGTTTTCCGCCGCGCAGTTCTTCTTTGATGCGCTCGAAGATCAGGATGTTACCGTCCACCGCCGTACCAATCGAGATGAGGAACCCGGTAATGGCCGGCAGGGTGAGCGTGACCGGAATCAGCTTGAAGACGGCGTAGTTCAAGAGAATGAACATCACCAACGCGAGATCAGCGGCCAGCCCCGGCACCCGGTAGTAGATGGCCATGAACATGAAGACGATGATCACGCCGATGATACCCGCGCGGATGCTGAGATTGACCGATTCTTGCCCGAGCGATGCGCCGACCGTTTCCGCGCTTTCCACGCGCAGCGGAATTGGCAGCGCGCCAGAACGAAGCTGCAGCGCCAACTGTTGGGCTTCTTCCTGCGTGAAGCCGCCTTGAATAATGCCGCCCGTGTCCAATCGCGCCTGAATCGTCGGTGCGTTTAGTAGGACGCCGTCGAGCACGATACCCAGCGGTTGGCCAAGATTAGCTTCGGTATAGGGTCCAAAGACAGTCGCTGCATCTGTTGTCAGCGAGAAGTTGATGATCCAGTCGCCCGTTTGTGTGAGCTGCGCTGATGCTGCCTGCAATCCTGCACCTGTCAGCACGGTCTCGAAGGGCTGACCATTCTGCGGATTCACGATCGGGGTTTCGGTCGTGGTATTGGCATCTACCCCACCCCGCTGCTCCCGAATTACCACCTGCTGGGTTGTCAGCAAAGGGTGGCCTTCAAATTCGCGGACGCGCGAGCCCAATCCGCTCATATTCACAAATTCGAGCAACGCAGTCTGACGAATGGTCGTGATCGCTTGCTCCGGATCGGTCACACCGGGCAGCTCGACCAGAATGCGATCTGCACCCTGGACTTGCACAGTAGGTTCGGTTACGCCGAGCGCGTTAACACGGCGCGCCACGTTGTTGGCGGCTTGCCGCAAATCTTCTGCGCTAAATGAGCCTGCGGGGAGTTCGGCTTGCAGTAGTACGCGCAACCCGCCCACGAGATCCAAGCCGAGGCTTTGTTGGACGTTCAGATTAATGTCGGAAGTTCCGTCATCATTGCTATCGATATGAATGCCGGTGGTATCCGGCAAACTCACCCAGACACAGAACGCAGCGATCAACAACACAACTATCAGCCAGCGAAAGTGGCTACTCATTCGTTTCTTTCCCCTGATTCATGCTCTTGCGGATGTTTTCCGCTAATTCTTCGGGATCATACGGTCGGAGAAGGGATGCTGCGATCATGCGCACCACCACGCCCTCAGCGATCTCGACCCGTGCAACGCCGGTTGTCTCGTCAATTTCAATCACTCGGCCGATCACGCCGCCATAAGTGATCATCTCGTCGCCCGGTTTGAGCGAACTTACATACATTTGCTGCTTCTGAAAGTCCCGCTGACGGGGGAAAATGACCAGCGACCAGTATGCACCAAGCGCCAGTACCATCACCACGCCTAAAACGACGATCTCTTGCATCACGCCTCCCTGAAAGCCCGAAGAATTATAGCTCTACTTAATCGCATTACAACCACCTGTAATGATCTGCGTTTGCTTGACCAGATCGCCGTGAACGCCTACAATACGGCGCATGAGGTTCGCAGTAAGGGGAAACCACATGGTTAAAAAGAGTTTGTTGCTGCTCGTGCTGCTCGGTCTGCTCTCAGTTCTGCCCGCCAATGCGGGTGAACGTGTGATTTCTGTAAATTCAGGCGATGGCAATGCTTCATGGTTTATTTCCGGCGAACCGTCGCTCGTGATGAATGGGTTTGATTTACAGTCGCTGGGCATTGCCCGCCCGGCGGTGATCGACCGCATTAGCATCGCCGTGGATACGCCCGTGGTGGGAACGCCCGTGGACGTTGTGGTCTATCAGGATGCGAATGGCGGTTCACCGATTGATGCGACGCTCGCGGGCACGACACAAGCGACCATCAACGCGTCCGGTGTTTTCACGGTGGTGCTGCCCACGCCGATTACTGTGAACCAACCTGTCGTCTGGATCGGCTTCTATCTGCCCGTCGATTTCAGTTTCCTTGCTGATACGTCGGGTACGTCTGTCCTCACCTATTGGGCTTGGACTCCCGGTGGACGCTTTGACCTGAATAATCTAGCTTCGGCTAGCGTCCTCGGCCCATCCGATGGCACCGCGCCTGCCAACCTCAATCTCAACGGCAAGGCACGCATCACGGCGGAGATCACGGGGGCGGGTGGTTCGACGACCGGTGCAGCGGGAACGACACCGCAGAGCGCGGCAGTCAACACTGCGTCGATGTCAGCATATCCGAGCTGTGGTAATGCGCTGTGGGATACGGCCGACGAGATTATCAGCAACCGCGACGAAATCAACCTGCACTGTCAGGAAGTACCCGCCTGGCAAGCTCCCTCGTCCCCGCTGGGTTACGTACGGCGTGGTCCGTTGTACGACATCCAGATTTATCGTCCGAATGGCAATCTCGTCTCCGGACGCATGGATGTTCGCGTAACCCACTGTATTCGACCCGACAGTGGCGACCTGAACTCAGCCGTCGTCGGTAATGCCTGGGGCGCGCCGCGTGTGTGGCAAATCCTGCCATCCGTCATTTACGGCGATCTGGTGTGCGCTGAAGTGCGGCATGGTGGCAATCTCTCCTATTTCGTTCCCAGTGTCGTCTCTGGCACGTAAGGATCAAGTGTGCGCGTTGTAATCAATCAGAAGCTGGCGGCTCGGATGCGCCAGATCGCACAGTATCTCATGTTCGTCACAT
Organism: uncultured Chloroflexota bacterium; assembly: GCA_937988705.1. GTDB lineage: Bacteria > Chloroflexota > Anaerolineae > Aggregatilineales > Phototrophicaceae > Flexifilum. The sequence continues at coordinate 4,489 of CALKIA010000039.1, forward strand.
TCGGTGTACCGTTGGTTGGGCTGTTTTTCCTCAACAGCCAACCAACGGATCTGGTATTTGCGGTGATTCTGCCCTTTGGCATTTTGCTCATCGCGCTCTTTATCACGGTGATTTCTGTGCGCTTGGCCAATCTCTGGGTGCGAGTTCCGCGTCCTGAAGACGTCATTCCTGAAAGTCTGAAGGGCATTGGCAAGAACGCCGTGCTCTTCAGCTACTATCACTTTCCGGCTCGACATGTGTTGATCGTGCCGCAGGGCGTCTTTGCCTTGCAGGTGATGTATCAGGATGGCAAGTTTACAGTGCATAACGACCGGTGGACGCGCCAGCAGTCCGGTATTGCGCGTTTCCTGAGTCTGCTCCGCTTTGACAGCATGGGTGATCCTACCGGGGAGGCCAAGACGGCCGCTGCACATGTGCAGAAGCTTTTACTGCCGTTCGCGGGCGAAATCGATGTTCAGCCCCTTATTATCTTCATTGACCCTAAGGTCGAAGTTGAAGTCGGGGAAACATCAGTGCCCGTTGTCGCGGCCGATGGCGGCCAGAAAAAAGGTGGAATCAAGGACTATCTCTACGATTTAGGGCGTGGTCAGTACAAAACCTTGACGTCCGCCCAGATCGAAGCATTCGAGGCGGCGACTGTTCGCTGATCATGCGCCGAATTCCCCATTTCGTCATTATCACAGCGGTGATTCTGTTTGGCTTTGCCTTGCGTCTCTATCAGATCAATCAGGTACCGCTGCGCGGCGATGAGGCCTTCACCGTACTTCACTGGGTGCGCGAACCCCTCGCAGCCACAATCGCCAACATCGCGACTATCGACCCGCAAGCCCCGCTGAGCTACGCCTTGTTTCGCGGTTGGGGCTTGCTGACCGGGATGACCGAGTCGACTGTTCGTTACCTCCCTGCCCTGCTTAACTTGCTGGGTGTGCCCGTGCTGTATGCCTTGGGCAAACGCCTCGGCGGGCGCTCGGCGGGCTATGTAGCGGCGGTTTTGTGGGCAGTACACCCTTATCAGATTTGGCACGCGCAGGATGCCCGCAATTATGCGATCTGGGCGGCTCTCTCGCCGCTGGCGGCGTGGTTAGCGCTGCGCGCGCTTGACAAACGGCGACCACTCGACTGGACACTGTATATCCTTGCCGCGGCCACTGTCGGATATATCTACTATCTCGAACTTTTCGCGCTGGTGGTACTGAATCTGTTTGTGTTCAGCACACGTTGGCGGGATCGACGCCTGATCATGCAGTGGATCGGCGTCCAGATCGCCATCGGGCTGATCTTCGCACCGTGGTATTTGCAGGAGCGGTTGCTATTCAGCAGCGGCTACGGAGGCACGACCGGCCAGCTTGATCCGCCATCGTGGCTAACTTGGTTCGTGCCGACGCTCACGTTCGGTGAAACCCTGCCACCCACTGTCAAAAACTTGGTATGGATTGCGCTGCTCGTCGGTTTGCTCGTGGGTTGGATCATTTTGTGGCGACGCAGTCGGAAACTCGCGATCTGGTTAGGGCTGCTCGGCACGCTTCCCCTGCTCTTCTTAGGCATTGTTTCGCTTAAACTTAATGTGTTCACACCGCGTTACGTGTTGACCGCCGCGCCCGCTTACACGCTGCTGCTCGCGGTTCTGATCGTCCATCTGCCAGTGCGAACTGGACCTGCGCGCCGTTTCATCGGTGCGCTGGTGTTCATAGCCGTATTGAGTGTTTCTGCGGTCAGTCTCTATCACTACTATGCGGTGCCGGAATACTTCAAAGCGCCGGATTGGCGCTCGCTGGCCAGCTATCTCAGTGATCACACCCGGACTGACGACCTAATCGTACAAGCCGCGGCGGACGAAGCCTTCACCTTTTACTTTCACGAATATCGCGTCCCCGGTGACCTCATCTATCTGCCAGCCAATCCGCGGCAATCCGCGGACGAAATCGAAACGGTTTTGCAGGCACAAACCGGCATCCACCGTTCGACATGGTATGTCGCTGAAGCCCCCGATTGGACAAACCGCGCCGTACCGCTCGACTGGTTGAGTGCCCGGTTGCAGCTCGTACGACATATAGCGCTTCCGCGCCTGCCCGTCCAGCAGTTCATGGCGTGGGATGATGTCGACCTGACCGGAAATGTCCTGGCGGTCTTCACTGACGCTGCTGCAACACCGATGGTCGAGCTGATTGGCTATGAACTCTGGCGTGAACCAGATGATCAGTTGACGCTTTGGCTCGAATGGCGTCCGCTGGCGACCTCCGCGCAGCCGCTCAAAACGTTCGTCCATGTTCTGGGTGCGCAGCCTCAACCTGTCACACAGGATGACCAATTCCCGCAGGATGGACGTTTGAATGCGCTCGACTGGCCACTCAATGTCGGTTACCGCGATGTCTATACGCTGCCGTTAGCGGGGGTGAGTGCGGGTGACTACCAGATCGTTGTCGGTTGGTACAAGCCCGATAGTGGGGAACGGTTCAGGGTCGAGCAAGTTGACCACTTTGTGCTCGAAACGATTTCGCTGCCCTGATACAGCAAGGGCGCGGATGACGCGCCCTTGCTTGGTGAATTGCCTAACCTACGTGTTTAGCCCAGTTCGTCGAGGCGCTTCTGCCATTTCTCGATGAGACGGTTGTAGATCGTCTCGGAAATTTTCCCGGCGACCAACTGCGCATCGAGCGAATCCAGCAGGGCCTGAATTTCCTCTTTCGTCTGCGGGTTCGCGTTGGCAGCCGGCGCAGCAGGGGCTGCTTGCGCGGCGGGTGGTTGATTCTGCTGCATATTGTTCATCA
>CALKIA010000040.1 GCA_937988705.1 uncultured Chloroflexota bacterium
AGTGTGCCGACGCTGGTTTTTCCCGATGGCAGCACACTGACCGAACCCTCCATGCGGACGCTGCGTGAGAAACTGGCGGCACTGGGGTACGAGGTTCAACCTGTCGCATGGAAAAAAGAAATCGAAAAGCTCTTGAAGCGCGTTTGGATGCCTCGATCATAGATGTGGTTTTACGTCACCGCCATCGACTACGAACTCGTGGTAGATGGCAAGACGAATCAGAAAAAACTGAGACCATGCCAGCGAAACGCTGGCCATCAGCGCACGCTGCTCGCTTTCTTCGGCATTTCTTAGGTGTTTCTGAGGTTCTCTTATGCGGTTCCTCGGCTAGAGTAAACGGATAGATTGGCAGGTGAGAGCATCAAGCATGGAAATTCAAATGAAACAACCGCTGCGGCGTCTCTGGCAGTGGCTTCGAGCGCACCGCACCGCCGTCATCGCCGTCGTGTTTTGGTTGGGATTGATCCTCGCCGTCCGCCAGTCTATGGCGGCCAACGATCTCACCTTTGCTCAACTGACTGCCCAGCTGCAAACGCTTTTGAGCAGCACATGGTTCGGCCCGCTGCTCTATATCGTGGTCTATCTGGTTCGCCCGCTGATTCTGTTTCCGGCCTCGCTGTTGACCATTCTAGGCGGCAGTGTCTTTGGGCTGTGGCCCGGTTTCCTGTATGTGCTGATCGCTGGAACGGTTTCCGCCCTGATCCCTTACGGCATCGGGCGCTGGTTCTCGAGTGGGGCAGCGTCAGAACAAGCCGATGCCTCCGCGCTTCAGCGCTTCATTCACCTGCTGCGGCGCAACCCGTTTCAAGCCGTACTGATGATGCGGCTGATTTATCTACCCTATGATGCGGTGAGCCTCGTCGCCGGCAGTCTCCGCATCCCCTTCATCATCTTTATAGTCGCAACCGGACTCGGCAATCTGGCAGGCACGCTCTCGTTTGTGGGCGTGGGAGCAGCGCTTGAAGGCGATCTCGCTGCCGGTCAGGTGAGTCTCAATCCAGTGACTCTACTGTTTTCAGGTGTCATTCTGGTGATCAGTCTTACGGTTTCACAACTGCTCAACCGCCGACATTCACAGGCAGCCACACTGCCCCAAGAGGAAAATAGATGAGCGAACGATACGATGTGATCGTCATCGGCGGTGGTTCGGCGGGTCTCACCGCTTCCGTGTTTGGCGGCGAGATGGGGAAGAAAGTGGCGCTCATTGAGCGTGAACACATTGGCGGGGACTGCACCTGGTCGGGCTGCATGCCGAGCAAAGCCCTGCTCAAGATCGCGAAAGTGGCGCACAGCGCACGTACCGCACAGGCTTTTGGTATCAGCGCCGCTGAACCGACGGTGGACATGCCGGCGGTGCGCGCTCATATTCGCGCCATCATTGCCGAGGTCTATCAGCACGAAACCCCGGCGGCGATTGCCCGGCGCGGCGTGGAAATGATCCTCGGTGAAGCCCGCTTTTTGGATGCGCACACCATTCAGGTCAACGACCGGCAGTTGAGCGCCAAGAAGTTCGTGATTGCGACCGGGGGACGGGCAGCCGTGCCGCCCATTCCGGGTTTGGGCGCTGTGCCGTTCAAGACGAATGCCGATCTGTTCGAGAATGATCGTCTGCCGCGCCATTTGCTCATCATGGGCGCGGGACCCATTGGGATGGAGATGGCGCAGGCGTATGTACGCCTGGGCGCGCAGGTGACCGTCGTCGGCGATCAGGTCATGCCGCGCGATGAGCCGGAGGCGGTGGACGTCCTGCGCCGGGTATTAACCCGGGAAGGCGTCATGATCATCGAATCGCTGGTGACCGAAGTCCGCCAATCCGGCGACGAGATCACGCTGGTTCTGAAAAACGGTCAGGCAGTGGGGGGCGATATGCTGCTCGTCGCCGTCGGGCGCGTGCCGAACATCGAGGCACTCGCTTTGCCCAAAGCCGGGGTGCAGTTCACCAAACAGGGCATCCCGGTTAACGACCATCTGCAAACCAACCTCCCACACATTTATGCTGTTGGGGATGTCACGACCGGCCCCAAGTTCACGCATTATGCCGGGTTTCAGGGGAGCATTGCCGGGCGTAACATGCTGCTGCCCATCGGCAAAGGGAACGGTCACGAAGAGATCTTACCCTGGGTCACGTTCACTGAGCCCGAAGTCGCGCATGTCGGTCTGACCGAAGCTCAGGCACGCACGAAACATGGCGCTGCGGTGAAGGTTTTTATGTTTCCGATGGGAGAAGGCGACCGCGCCGTGACGGAAGGCGATACCGACGGCTTCATCAAGCTGGTGTACAGAGGCAGCAGCGAACTGCTCGGCGCGACCGTCGTCGCGGAGCGGGCGGGTGAGATGATCACCGAATACACACTGGTAATCGCCAAGAAACTGAGCGCGCGCGGTCTAGTCGGCGTGATGCACCCTTACCCGACGTACTCGGATATCGCCAAGAAAGCCTTGTCTAATTTGCTGGTTCACGAACTCCTGAATGGGACGAGTGGTCGGCTGTTGAAAGCCGTGGTGAAACGCCTACCATGATGGATGGAGTGCTGCGTCAGGTCAAAGAAAAGCTCCTGCTGCCTACGGCGCAGCGCTTGGGCAGTCGGGTCACCCCGACTACGCTCACCCTGATGGCCGGGATCGCAGGCGGATTATCCGCCGTCGCCGCCTGGCAGGGCAGCAACCTGCTGGGACTGGGCTTATGGTGGCTCAATCGCACGCTTGACGGCTTGGATGGCACGGTGGCACGGGTCAGCGGTCAGCAGTCCGATTGGGGCGGCTATCTCGATATTGTGCTGGACTTCTTCGTCTACACCGTGATTCCGTTCGGGTTAGTGATGCGCCAGCCGAGCAGTGCCGGGTTGATCATTCTCGCGTTCGTGTTCGGGGTGTTCTACATCAACGCGGGGGCGTATCTGTACCTCGCCGCGCTGCTGGAACGCCGTGCACAGGGTGCCCAACACCGCGGCGAATTGACCTCGATCACCATGCCCGGCGGCGTGATCGAAGGGACAGAAGCCGTCATTTTCTTCAGCTTGTTCTTTTTGCTACCCGATTGGTTTATCCCGCTGCTCTTCTTGCTCGGCGTGCTGGTGGCGGTGAGTGCCGTCCAGCGGCTCGTGTGGGCAGCGCGTTATCTACGCTAAAGGAGCCTAAATGCGTTTCAAAGTTTGCTTGATGGTCATCGTGTTCTCATTATTTACCAGCGTCGCGTTCGCTCAGGAGGCGGCGGAAGCTCCCCCGGGGTTTACCAGTTGGGACGACGTGCTGGCTCAGGCGAATGGGCAAACCGTCAACTGGTATCTCTACGGTGGATCAGATGCAATCAACGGGTTCGTCGACACCTTCTACGCGCCGCTGCTGGCGGAGGCCTACGGCATCACCCTCAATCGCGTGCCGGTCGCCGATACGGTCGATGCGGTGAATCAGGTCTTGAGCGAGGCCGAAGCTGGAGTCACTGAGGACGGCGGGGCAGTGGATCTGATCTGGATCAATGGCGAGAATTTCTTCACCTTGCAGCAAGCCGATCTGCTCTACGGCCCGTGGGCGCACACCATCCCCAACAGCGTACTCGTCGACTGGGATAACCCGGCGATTAATCTCGATTTCGGACGGCCGGTCGAAGGCTATGAAAGCCCCTGGTCGAGCGCACAGTTTCACTTCATCTACGACTCGGCGCGGATTGCCGAAGACGATCTGCCGCGCAGTTTCGCCGAACTGACCGCGTGGATTCATGCCAATCCAGGACGCTTCACCTATATTGCACCCGGTCCCGGGGGGTATATGGGGACACGCTTTGTCAAGCAAATTTTCTTTGAACTCAGTGGTGGCCATGATCAGTGGCTCGGTGATTTCAACCCGGCGCTGTATGACGAATGGGCGCCCCAGGTGTGGAATTTGTTGAATGAATGGGCGCCTGATCTCTGGCGGCAGGGCGAAACGTATCCTGCCAACGAAAATGAACTGCGCGATCTGTTCGCCAACGGCGAAGTGGACTTCGCCTTCACGCAGGAAATTTCCGGGGCGAGTGTATATATCAACGCTGGGCGACTGCCGGAAACAGCGCGGGCATTCGCTTTCACGGACAACATGATCGGCGATTTCAACTATGTCGCTATCCCCAGTAATGCCGCGCACACAGCCGCCGCGCTCGTGCTGGCCAATCTGATCCTGCAACCCGACTTGCAAGCGGCGCAGGTGCTGCCGGAGAACGGGTTCGGGTTGGGCTTCGGCATCGATGTCAGCCGCGTGACCGAAGAAGCTGACCGTCTTGTCCTGGAAACAGCGGCGGCGAACCTGGGCGCGGGGGCGGCTGAACCGGCGGAACTGGCGGCGGCGCTCGTCTCCGATCTGGCAGCCGAATATCAGACGCGGGTCGAATCCGACTGGGAAGCGCATGTCCTCCGCCGATAGGCTCACCAAGCGTCAGTTCGTGCTGCTGCTCGCTCCAGCGCTGGTGATCGTCCTCCTCCTGTTTGGGGGAGGCTTGGCGTACAGCGGGCTGCAAAGTCTCGGCTGGCAGCCGCTCATCGGCAGGACGACCTTAAGTCTCGATGCCTATCACAATCTGCTGTTTGCGCCGGAGTATCGGGATGTCTTTTGGACAGGGTTGGGCTTTTCGCTCTGGATCAGCTTAGCGAGTACGGTATTGTCCGCCGTCCTCGCCGTCTTGATCGCGCTCCTCATCCAGCAGGCGGCGGAGCGCAGTCGCTTCTGGTCGTTCCTGCTGCAATTGAATCTGCCCGTGCCGCATCTGGTCGCCGCCATCGGCATGTTATTCTTACTCAGTCAAAGCGGCTTTGTTTCACGCGCTACGGCAGCACTCGGACTCACAACCACACCAGCGGATTTCCCGGTACTGGTACGGGATACGGGCGGCGTCGGCATCATCATCGCCTATGTCTGGAAAGAAGTACCCTTTATCGGCGTGATCGTGTTTGGGGTCTTGCAATCGCTGCAGGCGGCGCTGGTGCAGGCGGCGCGGAATCTCGGCGCGAACGGTTGGCAGCGTTTTCGCTACATCGTCCTGCCGTTGATCGCGCCCTCGCTGTTGTCCTCGTCGCTGATCGTGTTTGCGTTCACGTTTGGCGCATACGAAATTCCCGCCCTGCTCGGCGTCCGCTATCCGCGCGCGCTGCCTGTGACTGCCCTGTTCCTATTCAACGACGCTGATCTGAATTCACGGACAGAGGCGATGGCGTTGAGCGTGATTATCACGCTGATCACGTCGGTGGTGATTGGAGGGTATCTATGGCTGCGCGGCATCGCCCACCGGCTCGGTTGAGAACACTGACGTTGACGATCGTCACGCTTCTCCTGATTGCACCCTTGATCGTATTTCTGCTGAATGCGTTTGCGCGGGGTTGGTTCTATCCCCAGTTGCTCCCGCAGCAGTGGACGCTGGAGGCGTGGACGCGGATCTTCAGCCCCCAATCGGATGTGCTGCAAGCCCTGGGGAACAGCCTGTTGATCGCCGGGGTGGTCACGCCGACCGCGCTCATCGTCGGGCTGCCCGCGGGGCGGGCGCTCGGGCTGTACCGCTTTCCCGGTAAGCGGCTGGTAGAGTTTCTGCTGCTGCTGCCCGCGCTCGTGCCGCCGCTGGCGGTGAGCCTCGGGCTGACGGTCAATTTCTTGCGCTGGGGCTGGGCGGGGAACTGGCTCGGCGTGAGCCTCGCGCATCTGGTGCCGGTACTGCCGTACAGCATCCTGATCTTTTCAGGCATCTTCCAGCAGTACAGCCTCGAACACGAACAGCAGGCGCGCGCGCTCGGCGCGAAGTCGTGGGCGGTGGTGTGGTATGTCACGCTCCCCTTGATTCGTCCGGGCATCGTCGTCGCAGGCGTGTTCGCCTTTCTCATCTCGTGGAGTCAGTACCTGCTCACTCTGCTGATCGGCTCCGGTCGCGTGATCACCCTGCCGATTCTGCTCTTTTCGAGCGCGGCGGGCGGAAACAACATGACGATTGCGGCACAGGCGATCCTGTTCACCGCACCGGCGCTGCTGCTGCTCTTGGTGACCAATCGTCTGCTATCGACGGATGCCGTTTCCGGATTAGGCCGCTTATGACGCAAGTTGAACTCAAGCAGATTTCCAAGCACTACCAGGGCGAACAACTACCAGCCGTCGACCAGATTTCCCTCACGATTCCGTCGGGAACGATTGTCGCTCTGCTCGGTATGTCCGGTTCGGGCAAAACCACCCTGCTCAAAATCATCGCCGGTTTGCTCGACCCCTCAGCGGGCGATGTCTGTTTCGACGGGCTCAGCGTGAAGCACCTGCCGACCGAACGGCGCGGCGCGATCATGGTATTTCAGAATCACCTCCGCTTCCCCCATATGACGGTCGAGCAGAATATTGGTTTTGGTTTGAAGATGCAGGGCGTTCAGCGCAGCCTGCTTGCAGCGCGCGTCGCGGAGATGCTGGCGCTGATCCAGCTTCCGGGGCTGGGCAAACGGAAGCCTGAGCAGTTGTCGGGAGGACAACAGCAGCGGGTGGCCCTGGCCCGGGCGCTCATCGTTGAACCGCGTCTGCTGCTGCTCGATGAACCGTTGAGCAACCTCGACGCCAATCTTCGCGACGAAATGCGCGAGCTTATTCTCCGGGTGCAGCGGCACTTTGGGATCACCACGCTCGTCGTCACCCATGACCAGCAGGACGCGGTGCTGTTAGCTGACCAGATCGCCCTCATCCGCGGCGGACGTTTACAGCAGTTTGGGAGGCCGGATGCCCTGTTTTACCGTCCAGCCGACGAACAGGTGGCGCGTTTCTTTGGCGGGGTCAACTTCTTGCCCGGAGACATCGATCAGCCGGGGATACGGACTGCCATCGGCACGTTTTACGCCCCTGTGAACGGCATGTCCGGTCGAGCCGTGCTGACTATTCGTCCCGAACAGATTCAGTTTTGCGGGCAGAACACAGGTATCAATACGGTGACAGGTCGCGTTGAACACTGTCAATTCATGGGGACTTATTACCGTCATGCCGTCCATATCGCCCATCTCAGCACGCCGTTGATTGTCCACAGCAGCATGTCGGTCGCGGCTGGCGCAAACGTCCATATCTATTTGCCGCCAGAACACATCTGGTTCATCAAGCCCGACTCACCAGCGTGAGGGATCCCGACTTGCATATGCCGAGGCTCAAACCTCCCCGATAGACGCAAGTAAAAAGCGCTCCAATGAAAAGTTCTCGCCTTTTGCAAAAACATAGCCAAGACTTAAACCCGCGCCAGACAAAAAAAGACCCCTTAAGCCGGTTCTTAAGGGGTCATAAAGA
>CALKIA010000041.1 GCA_937988705.1 uncultured Chloroflexota bacterium
TTAAAGACTTGCACTTTTTGTTTGGCGATCATGGCGCGGCGCACGCGGCGAATCAATTCCTCAGTTTTGCCGCAAAACATACTGCCGCAGATCACCTCAATGCGTCCGGATTTGTGAATCATCATAAACCTCACGGAGTCTATACAAAAAGAAAGGCAGGCGCATCATCAATGCGGCCTGCCTTCAGGTTTCATGCTGCGGAGGTTATTCCGCCGCTGCTTCCGTCTTCGGGAGTTCGAAGCCACGCGCCCGGAGCGCCCGCTTCACATCTGCCAGCAGCTTGCGCCCCACGCCGGGGATGCTCAGGAGGGCGTCATCGCCGCCTTCCGTCAGCTTGTTCAGCGCGTCGCCAGCGGTGGTAATGCCGTTGTCGTTCAGCAGGGTGACCGTGCGCTTGTCCAGACCAATTTCCGTCAGGCTGAGCGTGAGCGGCGTCTTGGCGGCTGCGCGATCTTCGACTTCCTGCTTGCGCGCATCGCGCACTTGCAGACGCTTCATGAAGCGGTCAACTTGACCTTCCGTATCCACGATGCGCTGTTCGCCCGTGTAGAAGGGGTGGCACGCCGAGCAGATATCCGTCTTGATTTCTGCCTGGGTCGCACCGGTGAGCCATGTGTTGCCACATGCGCAGGTCACGCGGGCTTCGAGGTACCACGTAGGATGAATCTTTTCTTTCATCGGAGGGTGTCCTTATAGTTAAATGCGCACGGTCTGTCCGTACGCTGTGTATATTGATCGCCCCAGCGGGGCGATCCTTACGTTCTTACTGGGCAACCGCTTCCGTTTTGGGCGGATTCGGGTTCACGGTATAAATGCTGATCTTCTTGCGACCCGCCTTGCCGGGGATCGGCTCGAAGTACACAAAGCCTTCGATCTTGGCGTGGATCGTGTGATCCTTGCCCATGAAGACGTTTTCGCCGAGGTGGAACTGCGTCCCGCGCTGGCGCACGATAATCGTGCCGGGCTGGACGAGCTGACCGCCGAAACGCTTCACGCCGAGGCGCTGCGAATTACTGTCACGACCGTTGCGGCTGCTGCCGCCGCCTTTTTTATGTGCCATTTTTAGCCCTTAACCTCGACCTAAACCGTAATCTCATCAATGCGAAGACGGGTATAGTACTGGCGATGACCACGCTTCCGGCGGTACTTGGTGCGGTGACGATACTTGAAGACGATGATCTTTGCCGCGCGATACTGCGCAACCACAGTCGCCGTCACGGTAGCGCCAGCCACCGTCGGCATCCCGACCTGCGTGTTGTCACCATCGCCAATCAACAGGACTTCGTTCAAAACGACTTTTTCGTCGACATTGTTGGGCAGGCGTTCAACATCGATTACCTTGCCGGGTTCTGCGCGGTGTTGTTTTCCGCCAGAGAGACGAACAATTGCATACATGCGAGAGACTCCAATTTCACTTACCGCCGCATCCGCCACTGAGTAGCTCAATACGGGGAAAATTGGCTAACAGAACGAAGAAGTATTGTAATGGGGCACGCGACGAACGTCAATGCTCAGGTGACCGCTTACCCGCATACGGCTATTTCGTCGGAACGCGCCTCTGCAATCTGCGCATAAGCTGGTCGTAGGGACAGCGCCCGCGCTGTCCGTTGGCACCGGACGCGATAAATCGCGTCCGCCTGCCTCAAACACCAATCTATCTATCGCCCGAACACGCTTCTGCCATCTGCCAACAGATCACCGATAACACCTCTCGTACGTTCGCGCGGCGAGACATTGCGAGATGTTGGCTCCCCTCCCTGAATTCGGGGATGGGTCGGGGATGGGGTCGTCATTGACTTGAGGCATATGCCCCGCGCCTCTGCAATCTGCAAGCAGATCACGGATTACCCATCTCCCACGTCCGCGCGGCGAGACATTGCGAGATGTTGACTCCCCTCCCTGAATTCGGGGAGGGGTCGGGGGTGGGGTCGTCATTAACTTGGGTCATACACTCCACCTCACCCCGCAGGGACACACGTTCCCGCTGAATTCGGGGAACGGCTTGTGTTGCGGTATCTGCTAACCGCTACTCGATCAGCATCGCATCCCCGAACGAGAAAAAGCGATAGCCTTCGCGCTTGGCCGTCTCATACGCGTTCATCACGTTCTCGCGCCCGGCAAACGCGCTGATCATCATCAACAGGCTCGACTTGGGCAGATGAAAATTCGTGATCATCGCGTCGACCACGCGCCAGCGGTAGCCGGGATAGATGAATAGGTTGGTATCCTGCTTAAACGCCGTCACTGGACGCCACGGGCACGCATCGACCGTGCGCTCCGGGTGTGCCGGATCGCCGCCTTCGCTCAGAATGCCCGCGGTTTCCAGCGTTCGCGCGACCGTCGTCCCCACGGCGATGATGCGCCCGCCCGCCAGTTTCGCCTCGTTGATCACGCGCGCTTCGTCGGCGGTCAGGGTTGCCAGTTCGCTGTGAATGTGATGGTCGCGAATATCCTCGGCTTTCACGGGTTGGAACGTCCCGAGGCCGATATTTAGCGTCACATGCGCGAAGATCGCGCCTTTTCCCCGCAGCGCCAGCAGCAGATCGGGCGTGAAATGCAGCCCTGCCGTCGGTGCGGCCGCTGAACCCTCCTGCCGGTTGTAGACTGTTTGGTAGCGTTCCGGGTCGATCAGCGGCGCGTGGATGTACGGTGGCAGCGGCATTTCTCCCAGGTCGTCGAGGCGGTGGTTGATCGGCTCGTTGAACTCGATGATCCGTTCCGCTTCTTCCAGCATCTCGACCGCGGTCGCCGTCAGCCCCGTCTCCCCGAAGACTAGCTTCGTGCCGGGCAGAATCCGCCGCCCGCCGACCAGCACCTGCCAGCGTACATCGGTCATCTGCCGCAGCAGCAGCACTTCGACCGCGCCGCCCGTATCCGCTTTGGTCGCGTGCAGGCGCGCCGGGATCACGCGCGTCGTATTCAGCACCAGTACATCGCCGGGGTTGATGTAATCTACCACCTCCCGGAAAACGTGATGCTCCAGCGCACCTGTCTGCCGGTTCAACTTCATCAAGCGCGACGAATCACGCGGCTCAACAGGCGTCTGCGCGATGAACGACTCCGGTAACTCGTAATCAAAATCAGCTAGCTTCATACGCATTCAACTCATTTATAGGGACGCGGCCTGTCAGTAGCTCGCTGCACTAGCGCGAAGTCCTCTTTGTACAGCGGACGCCATATGTGGCGTCGCTAGATAAGGCCAGTTTTTCTCGTAGGGACGCGATTTATCGCGTCCGCAAAACTGAGCCTAAGGACCTGCTTCACACTGTTCTACGCACTTACCCGCCTGCCTCGTCCATCTGTCCCATTTCCATTAACCGTCGAGACGGTACTGTTTGCGATCAATGTTTGCTCCCCTCCCTGAATTCGGGGAGGGGCTGGGGGGGGTGATACACCGGAATAATTCGTTAACCCACACTATCGCATCCGCCGCTGACTTTCTGTCTTCCCTCGCTCTATTCGATGAGGAGAGTCAACAAAAACACGTTTTTCTCCCCTCTCTTACGCACGCTGCGCGGAGAATCTGTCCCCCCTCCCTGAATTCGGGGAGGGGCCGGGGGTGGGGTCGAAAACTCCTCACACACCTTGATTCCCCCTCTCCTCTTTTCGGAGAGGGGGTGAGGGGGTGAGGTTTTTACCTAAAACAGCGGCTT
>CALKIA010000042.1 GCA_937988705.1 uncultured Chloroflexota bacterium
ATTTTCTGTGAAAATTACATGCATAAGTGTCTGCGAATATCGACAAAGTTATGTTGATATAAACATCGATGGGGATAATGCGCGCTTTCGAATGAAACTCGTGACATATGTGCGGGTGGGTGGGTCAATCATGCGACAGGCTGTTTCTTCCCTCAAATTGCTCTGGAAGCGCTGTTTTGGCCGCGCAGTGGTGCAGATTGGCGGTCCGGTCAGCCGCCTTTCCCAACCGTCTCTCAGCGGTTAACATGACCAAGGGACGCTCAGGCTCACCGTATAGGAAATATGGCCTAGTCTCCCTTCAGCGAGAGCGTCTGGGCCACTGTTGGGGGAATTCGCTACCGGACTCGACTCGGAGAAATCTCCCTGGCTGTGTGCTCGAAGTCGGTGGTTACGGTATTTTGACGCTTTTGCGGTTGACCAGTAGCAGCGAAGAACTCCCGAACTCGGTGACGGTCGTCACGCCCCCATCCGGCCAGTAAATGTCGAGTTGCTCCAGTTGTGCATCCGCCGGGAAACCGAAATGGACACGCGCCGGATCGCCGGACAGATAGCCGCTGGTCGCCTGGATTTCCCGCGTATAAGTGCCGGAGGTGGTGCGCAGCACGAGGCGCGCGCCGATCCCGAAGAGATTAGGTAAACCGGGCGCGCGCAGTTCGACCTGCAAACTCGCGCCGGAGCAGAGTTGGTTCTCAAAGAGCTGCGCGGGCGTGTTCAGGTTGTTGACCACGATATCCAGATCGCCGTCGTTGTCGAGGTCACCCATGCTCATCCCCCGACCTCCACTCAAACTTGAGAGGCCCCACTCGGGCGCGGGCGCAAAACGTTCACCATCCTCATTGCGGAAGGCGTAATTTGGTTCGATCAATTCATCGTCGGGGAGATGCCCGAACAGCTCGACTGAGGCCATGCCATTGACGATGTACAGGTCAAGATACCCGTCTTGATCGAGGTCGCCGAACTTGCTCGACCACGTCCAGCCTGTTGCCGCGATGCCGAAATCCGCCGCCTGATCGATCATCAGGTTTTCCACCGTCGTGTGTACGGGCGAAAACAGCATATTGCGGCTCGCCTGAGTATCACCGGGCAGGACTGCCCGTGCTGCAAGGTCAGCGAGCACATAGCGCCACGCCGCCAGCTCTTCGGGCGTCTCCCCGGCGGGGTGCATATCGGCTGCGAAGAATTCCAGCGCGCCATCGTTGTTGATGTCGCCCGCGTCAAAACTCATGGTGCTAAAAGTGGTGGACGCGAACAGGGTGATCGGCTGCCATACGCTATCCACAAATGTCCAGCTTTGATCCGGCAGGCTGAAATCATTGCCGACCACGAGATCGAGCTGACCATCGCCGTTGAGATCGCTGACAGACAGCGCGAGCGCCTGAGCTTGCTCCGCGAGCCGCGTCGATTGGTAACCATCGGGAGTATTCTCGTAGTAGATCACGCCGGCGCCGGCGCTGTTCAAAAAGCTGTCCCGCAGCAGTTGGAGCAGTTCAGCATCATACGAGGCGGTGACCAGATCGAGATCGCCATCGTGATCGGGATCGACCCATGCGATGGTCGAGGCGGGTCGCAGTACATTGCCAAGCGGCGTCAGCGTGAAGGTTTCATCGCCGTTATTGCGCCAGTATTGCGGTGCAGCTACTTGATTTGTGAACAGAATATCGATCCAGCCATCTGCATCGACGTCGACGGTCTGCACGGTGCGGGTGCGTCCGTTCGGACGGGCAAATTCCTGCGCGCGAAAGGCCAGCCCCCCCTCATTCCACAGAATCCGGTTTGGCCCGTTCAGATTGCCGAGGACGATGTCGAGCAGTCCGTCACCGTTGAGGTCATTGATCGCCACCCCGGAGCCGTTACTCTCGTAAAAGCGCACAGCATTCCCCCGCGACTGCGTGGTATGGGGCAGGGTATGTTCGCTGAAAGTGCCGCTGCAGGTCTGGGCAGCAATGCGCGTGGCGGGTGACCCCCAAATGACGGAGAGCATGATTAGCAGTAGGCTGGTCAGCGTGAGGCGTGGTGCGACTTCGGACGTTGATTTCACGGCAGGGCATCCTCGGGAATTAAAACCGCCGCCTCAATTGGTTCTGAGGCGGCGGTTGTTAAGCAAACGTGCTGGCCGACCTTAGAACAGGTCGTTGATTTCCGCGTTGGCGGCGGGCAGAACATCGGCCGCCTTGGAGATACCCAAACCAATCGCATCCATCGCTTCGTTCATGATCGTGCTGATTTCACCGGCGTAGTCGGCGATCGGGAACAGGAACGTGCCGCCGTCTTCATTCGCCTGATCGACGAACGCGCTCACGTCGACGCCCGCGTCCGCGCGCATCTGCTGCGCCATTCCTGCGGCTTCAGGGATCGCCGGGAAGACGACGCCCGACGCGCCGATGATGTTCTGGCAGTCAGCCGAGCCGAGGAACTTCACCCACGACCACGATTCTTCGAGGTGCGGCGTGCCAACCCAGATCGAGTCTGCGAGACCGTTGAACATGCTCTTGCGGCCTTCCGGGCCAGCGGGCAGACGGCCAAAGCCGACCGGGAATTCGCTGGAGAGGAACGTGCCGATCATCCACGAGCCATTCATGGTCATGGCGATATTGCCCGCCTGGAACAGAGTGCTCGAACCGAGCGAGGTGACTTCTTCGAACGAAGGGGCATAGCCGTATTCAAGGGCGAGGTCGGCCCAGAACTGAACGGTGTCAATGAAGCGGGGGTCGTCATAGTAATATTCGTCGCCCCACACGCCATTGTTGAACGTCCAGCCCGTGCTCACCGCGAGCGCGCTCCACTGCGTCTGGCCGTAAGCGCCGCCCATGGTATCCGGCACGAAACCATACTGCACGACGTTGGTCTTGTCGAAGTCGGGGCTGAGGCCGTTGTTGCCATTGGCATCGAGCGTCAGCGCGGCGATGGTTTCCAGGAAGCTGCCGCCATCTTCAGGCGTCCATGTCCAGTCGGCCATGACTGCGGGATCGACACCAGCGGCTGCGAGCAGGTCACTATTGTAAACGACGGCGATGGTGTCCCAGTCCTTGGGCAGACCATAGCGCGCGCCGTCCTTCGACCACAGTTCAGCGAGGCCGGGGTAGTAGATATCGGTGGCGACGCCGTCACGTTCGACCAGCGGTTGCAGGTCAACGAGCTGTTCCAGCGCGACAAATTCCGGATACTTGGCGAGGTGGTTGGTGAACACGTCCGGGGCGTCGCCGCTGATGAAGCCGGTCGTGATAGCCGTCCAATAGTCATCCCAACCGAGCTGTTCGATACTGACGGTGATGTCAGGATTGGCGGCCGTGAACGCGTCGGCGCACTGCTGGTACGCGGGAAGCTGGTTCGTATCCCACAAGACGTAACGAATGGTGACCGCATCCTGCGCGCTGACAGCACTAACGCTTAGCAGCAGGGCGACGACGAGAAGAACGAACAGGGAAGAACGGTGCTTCATTATCTAAACTCCCAATATATAGAGATTGACTTACTGTGTGCGAACTCAACGGGCGGCGACAGCTGCGCCGCCCGTGTAACACCAAGGTTTACTTGAAACCGGAGAACTGGATGGAATCCACGACCCGGCGACCGAAGAAGATGAACAGCAGGATCGTCGGCACAATACTGACGACCGTACCCGCCATCAAACCAGTCCAGTCCGGCGCGCCCTGCGGCGTCTGCGATTTGAAGATATTCAGCGCCACCGTCAGCACGCGCAGATTTTCATCGCGGGCGACGAGGAAGGGCCATAGGTATTCGTTCCACGTACCGATGAACGTGAGCAGCGCCAGTGTCAGCAGCGGACCGCGCATCAACGGCAGCGAAATGCGCCAGAACACGCCGAAATAGGTCGAACCATCCAGCAGCGCCGCTTCTTCGAGGTCTCTATTCAAGCTGATGAAGAACTGCCGCATGAAGAACACGGCGAAAGGCGTCATCAGCATGGATGGTGCAATCAGACCTTGAAATGTACCGATCCAGCCGAGTTGGCGGATGAACACATAGTTGGGAATGAAGAGCACGATGCCCGGGATCATCAAGCCGGTCAGGTAGATGAAGAAGATTTGATCGCGGAATGGGAACTTGAACCGCGCGAAAGCGTACGCTGCCATCGAACTGAACAGCGACTGCCCGATCATGACCACCCCGGCGTACAGGAACGAATTACGCAGGAAGATCCAGAAGTTGATCGACCCGGCGGAGATGTTGGACGCGCCTTCGCCGACAAATGTGGTGGGATCGATCATACCGAGCACGCGCTGGAAGTTAAACAGCGTCGGGTTATAGGGCAGCAGATCGCTGGCATGTCCGAAAATCGCCGTTGGGTCATTCAGCGCAGTGCGCAGTACCCAGTAGAACGGGAAGATGGTGACGAACATCAGAATGCCAAGCAGCACCCAGATGATGATGTTGTTCCAATTGAAGCGCTTCGGCTCCATGGCGGATTCAGTCGGTTTGAAGCTGGATTGGGAAATTGCGCTCATGATCCGCCTTTCTTAGCTGTAATCTGCGAGATCGGACTGATTGCCCCGGAAGGAGCGAATCTGCACGATGGTCACGCTGACGAGGATGAGGAACAGCACGACTGAGGCCGCCGTCGCCATACCCATATTGATGCGCCGTTCAAACACCTGCTCATAGATGTACACGATGATTGTGCGCGTTGCTCCGGCTGGGCCGCCTTCGGTGGCGACGGCGATGGTGTCGAAAATCTGGAACGAACCGATCACCGACGTGACCATCACGAAGACCAGCACCGGACGCAGCAGCGGCAGCGTGATGCGCAGGAACTGGACCAGTCCGTTCGCACCGTCGACGCGCGCCGCCTCATAGAGCGATTTGGGAATAGTCTTCAAGCCCGCGTAGATCAAAATAGCGGTGTAGCCCATGTGGCGCCAGATGTTGACCCCGGCGATCGAAGCAATCGCCTGATTGGGATCGCCGAAGAACCCTTGCTGTCCAACCCCAATGTTTTGCAGAAAGATGTTGATGAGGCCGAGTGTTGGGTCCAGCAGCCAGACGAACAGCATGGCGACGATGACGTTGGGCATCAGCCACGGCAGGATCAGGAGGCCGCGCAGCAGGGGCGAGTTGGAGATCCGTTCCATAAGGAGGGCAATTCCCAGCGCCAGCACTGTTTGCAGCGGGATATTCCACAACACATACGTGACCGTGATTTGCAGTGACCGCCAGAAACGGTCATCGGCAAATAACTCCTGATAGTTCTCTAGGCCGACGTATTTGGCGTCGGTAAGCAGGTTCCATTCCTGAAAGCTGATGAAGATGCTGCGAATGGCCGGCACGGCGAAGAAGGCAATGAACCCGATCAGGCTGGGCAAGATGAACAGATAACCAAGCAGCGCCTGGTTATTCCCAATCCGCGACATCAGACTGGGTTTGACAAGGGGAGAAGCAGTAACTCTTATTGCAGCCACGAACAATCCTCCGAAAAATGAACTATTTCTTGAGCAGCGCCCCACACGAGTCGCGCACTATCAGCCGGGTGTGCAGCGTCACGTGCCGTTCATCAATAATATTACCGGTGAGCAGCGCGATCAGCATTTCGGCTGCTTTGCGCCCATGTTCCTCATCTGGCTCGTTCATCGTCGTGAGCGGTGGGTTACAGAAACCCGCCAGCCGCACATCGTCGAAACCCACGACGGCGATATCTTCTGGCACCCGCAGTCCCCGTTCGCGAATAGCCCGGATGGCGCCAAAGGCCATCACATCGTTCATCGCGTACACGGCATCGGGCAGCGGTGCGGCTTGTGAGAGGATCGACTGCATAGCCGCATAGCCGGTTTCGGGATCAAATTTGCCCCAGCGGATTAGTGCCGGATCGACTTGAAGCTGGTTCGCGATCATCGTACTGTGAAACATTTCTAAACGCTCATGCACATGTGTTTGTTGGTCATCGTAGGTGATGCAGGCAATCCGCCGGTAGCCCAGGTCAATTAAATGCTGGACGATGATGCGGACGCCGCTCACTTTGTCGACAGTGACCGAATACACCGCCGGATCGATATGGTCGAGGGCGACGATGGGCATGCCGTTGGCCGTGCAGTCGATGATATAGTCGATATCATGACGGGGAGGGCTGCCAAAGTTGATGATCGCGCCCGCTGCTTCGCGGCTTTGCAGCAGACGGCGAAAGACCGTCGATCCGTTGTCGGCACCGACCTGCTCGACGAGAATGCGGAAACCGGCACGCTGCGTCACCTCGGTGATGCCCGTCAGTACGCGCGGGAGATATTCGTCGATGAAGACCTGACGGTGCGGCTGCTGCAGTACCAGCGCAATGGTGTCGCTGCGACCACGTGCTAAAGTGCGCGCGGCTTCATGGGGCGTGTAGTTCAATTCACGAGCTGCGTTGAGTACCCGTTCTTTGGTCTCGGCGCTGATGTTGGCGTCGACGACATTATTCAGCACAAACGAAACGGTTGTCTGAGAGACACCGGCTCGTTCGGCCACTTGTTTACTCGTAATTCTGCGCAGCTTCATAGATTTGTTTCTAACAATCGTAAATTGTTTACTAAAGGGCATTACTAACGCGCATTAGTAACATAGCCCACTTTAGGGGGCTTGTCAAGAAAGCCACTTTCTTCACAAACTCTCAACCGGACGGAAAGCAGATTGCAGCTAAGCCAGTGTCCGAAAGACTCCAAAACAGGACGAGATATATCTCGTCCCTACGAAAGCGGCGGTTTGTAGGGACGAGGCATGCCTCGTCCTTTGGCTAACATTCGGTTTGTGGCTTAGATCGTGCAGCTGCTGAGGTTGGATGACGCTGTCGATGCACATCTGTCGAGTGTGTGCAGGCGACCGACGGCTATCAAGCCGATATTGGCGGGTGCGAAAGCCAGTCAGGATGCAGCTGGCAGCATCCTGACAGGCGTGGTCGTTGTCGAGGGGTGATGAGCGCACGAACTACGCTCAGCCTTTGATCGCGCCCGAGGTCATGCCGGACACAATCTGCCGTTGGAAGAACAGGAACATGATCAACGGTGGGACGGTGATTACCAGCACATTGGCGAACAGTAAATGCCATTGTGAGGTGAACTGGCTGATGTAGCTGTACATCGTCAACTGCACGGTCACATTCTGGGCACCGGGTAGGAAATACAGTGGCCCCGTGAAATCGTTGTAGATGCCGACAGATGACACGACGATGACGGTGATGATCGCCGGGCGCAGCAGCGGCAGAATTACACGTAAGAAGACCTGCATCGGCGCTGCGCCATCGATGATCGCCGCTTCATCGAGCTCACGCGGAATCGTCGCCATGAAGGCGCGCAGCGTGATGATGGCGAACGGCATCGTAAACGCGACCTGCACGAATATCAGCCCGAACAAGGTGCGGTACAGACCGATATTTTGCAGCAGGAAGATGGTCGGAACGACCGCGGGGGGAATGATCAGCCCGGCGAGGATGATCGAACTGGCGAGCGACGCGACCCGGTCCTGACGCCGCTGCATCACGAACGCGACCAGCGCGGAGAACAGCACAATCAACGTGATCGACACAATGGTAATGATGAAGCTGTTGCGCATGGCGAGGAACATGCGCCCCTCACCGAATTCCAGCACTTCGCGGATGTTGTCAAACAGTTGGAACTGCTCTGGCCATGTGAAGCGAAACATCGCAGCGTCGGGGCCAGTTTTAGCCGCGGTCAGGAAGATGAAAATGAACGGCACAATGAAGATGATGCCGATCACCAACAGCGCAACCGCGTCCAGCCAGACATCGGCGATGAATTTTCTGAGCCTCATAGTTCCTCCAATTCGCGGCGATTGAAGAAGCGCATCAAGGGATAGACAATGATCGTCACGAGGATGAACTGGACGACATTGCCGGCGGTGGATAAGCCATAGAAGCCCGCTTGATACTGTTTGTAGATCACTGAGGTGAGTACATCTGAGGCGAAACCCGGTCCACCTTTGGTCATCGTCCAGATCAGGTCGAAAGAGCGCAGCCCGCCGATGAACGAGAGCAAAATCACGGTAAAAGTAGCGTTGCGTGACAGGGGCAATATCACATGGCGAAATTTCACCCAGAAGCCACCTTCCAGCCGCGCCGCCTCAAAATAATCATTGGGGATCGAAAGAATGCCTGCCATAAAGATCACCGTGGCGATGCCCAGGCCCTTCCAGACATCGACGAGCGCGACGGAGAAGAGCGCCAGGCTCGGGTTGCCCAGCCAATCCGGTCTCCCAAGACCAAGCGCGCCGAGCGCGTTATTGATGAGGCCGATGGACGGCTGCATCAGCGCGCCAAAAGTGATGCCCACAGCGATGGTACTGACCAGTACCGGGAAGAAGATGATACTCCGCAAGACGGACTTAAGATGCAGACGCGAGGTGAGCAGGATGGCGAGGGGCAGCGAGATAACCACTTTGAGTCCGCTGGTCATGACCGCATAAATAAACGTATTGCGCAGCCCGGCGGTTAACTGTGGATCGTTAAAAAAACGTTCGTAATTATCGAGTCCAATGAACGTCGCGTCGAACAGCGTCCAGCGGGTGAGGCTGAAATAAAACGCGAGGAGTGTGGGAACGACGAAGAAAATCGTGAACACGACTCCGGCGGGAAGGTAGAACCAACGCGGATAGGTGCGCAGAACGGTCTGCGGACGGGTTTCGATGCGCATACAACCTCTCTGACAGCGGGCAGCTAGCCCTGAAGGACGGGGCGCAGTTACGTCCCGTCCTTCAGAAAAGTGCGGATGATAAGCGTTAACTCAGTTTACCAACCGGCGAGTCCCAGCTGCTGCGCCTGACGTTCGACGTCGAGATCGTAGCTAGCCGCGGCTTCTTCCGCGCTCATCTGGCCAGTGCCGACGGCCACACACAGTTGTTCGAGGTTCGGCCCCTTGATGGGGGACACGAATTCCAGCGCCGGATAGGAGTTGCCGGAGTCAATGTAGGCCGCGAGGTCTTGCACGGCGGGCAGCACGG
>CALKIA010000043.1 GCA_937988705.1 uncultured Chloroflexota bacterium
AAGAGGTTTTTAAAGCATTTTTGCCCGTACAGCACATGCTGAAACCGGGGACGGCACTCTTCGCGCCGCGCATCTTCCGCAAGGTGATCGCGTACACGCTCAAGCAGCGCCGCCAGTCCGAGCAGCAGACCGTGATCCTCGCCACGCAGGAACTCGCAGCGGTCAAGCAGTAAGCGGCAGGCTGGATAGAGCGCGGCCTGAGCCTGTTTAGGCCGGTCATTGTCGACCGCACCCCCCGACCCCTCCCCGAATTCAGGGAGGGGCACCAACAATCCTCGCCCAGCGGAGTTGATCTTCGTAGGGACGCGATTTATCGCATCCGCTGGTATTTGTGAGGTTCAGAAAGCCGCACGGCGGCTTTTTAAATGCCCCATGCCGCACGACGACGGGCGCAGCAAGGAATGCAGGGACAGGGCTTGCCCTGCCGCTGCTGGTTACGCGGGCAGCGCTGCCAGAAAATCCAGCACGATGCGGTTGAATTCTTCGGGGCGTTCCATGTTGGGCAGGTGCGCCGTGCCGGGCATGATTGCGCGCTGCGCGCCGGGGATGCCGTCTGCCAGCGCGGGTGAGGCGGCGAGGATGTAATTGGTATCCAGATCGCCCCAGATGATGAGCGCCGGGACTTTGATCTGGCCCATCCGCGCCACACCGGGCGGATCGAGCACAATTGGCTTGAGCTGTTCGCTCATGTGGCTGTAATTGGTGCGCCCCATTTCCACCATCTTGGCGACGAACGATGCAGGCATGACATCGACCGAGCGCTTCAACCCCGCCCCCCACAGCTGAATATCCAACTGGATGACCTTCTCCCAGTCGCCCGCTTTTTCTGCTGCCTCCATTTGTTCAGCGATTGGTTCTTCGTCCGAGATATCGCCCTCGGTGAAGCCGCCCGGACCAGAGCCAACTGTGATCAGCGCGGCGACGCGTTCCGGCGACTCGATGGTGGTGTCGGTAGCGATCTGCCCGCCGCGCGAACAGCCGATCAGCACGGCTTGGTCGATGCCCAGATGATCGAGCAGGGCGCGCACGTCGGCACGGTTCGAGAATTCGACATTCTCGCTCGTCGTCTGGCCGAAGCCGCGCGTATCGTAGCGCACGACGCGGTGGGTCTGCGCGAACAGGTCAAACTGATCATCCCACATGCGCTGATTAGCGATGCCCGCATGAATGAATACGACCGCCCGCCCCGCACCCGCCGCCTCGTAATAGAGTTGGCCGCCGTTTACGTCCAGATACCCGCTGATCTTTTCTGCCATCTGCCTGTATCCTTGATCTAAGAATTAAATGCACGTATAAGATAGCACAAAAGTTCGATTTTTGTAAAGGAGTTGCCCATGCGCCTCGAAGTGATCTCTCGTGCTCCAACTTCTACTCCGCATCTCACCCCGATTCTGTTCGTTCATGGCGCGTGGCATGGCGCCTGGGCGTGGGAAGATCATTACCTGCCGTACTTTGCCGAGCACGGTTATCACGTCCACGCTATGAGCTTGCGCGGGCATGGCAACAGTGACGGGCGGGCGGGGCTGCGCTGGTATTCGATCAGCGATTATGTGGCGGACATCAAGCAGGTGGCCGATGCGCTGCCCACGCCACCGATCATCATCGCGCATTCGCTGGGCGGCTATGCGCTGTTCAAGTATCTGGAGCAGTACAGCGCCGCCGCGGGTGTGCTGGTGGCCGCACTGCCGACGGTGGGCGCGCTGGGGATGGTGCTGCGTCTGCTGAGCCGCAACCCACTGGTTTTTGTGAAAATGCTGGCGCAGTTGAAGTTGTATCCGCTGGTCGGCACGCCGGAATTGGCGCGGCGACATTTATATACCCCGGCGACGGCGGACGCCATCGTGCAGCGCACCTACGAACGCCTGCAAGACGAGTCGTTCCGCGTGTTCATCGAGATCGCGCTGCAAAGTTTTGCCCGCCCCAAGCCGCTCCAGGCGCCCGCCATGGTGATCGGCGCGGATGAGGATGGCTTTTTCACGCCGGATGAACAGCGCGCGATTGCCCGAGCGGCGAACACCACGGCGGTGCTTGTCCCGCAAACGGGGCACAATATGATGTGCGAGGCCTCGTGGCAGACGAGCGCTGATCACATCCTCACGTGGTTGGCGGAACGGGCGTTGTAAGCGCCTCGATCTTCACTTTGGAGAGCGGCTGATATTGTCCCGGTTGCAAACCCGCCAGCGTGATCGACCCGATGGCCCAACGGACAAGGCGCAGCGTGGGATAGCCGACCGCCGCTGTCATGCGCCGCACCTGTCGATTTTTCCCCTCGGTGATCGTCAGTTCGAGCCACGCCGTCGGGATGTTGGCGCGGTAGCGGATCGGCACGGGACGGTCGGGGATGTCCGGCGGCTCGATCAAGCGCGCTTGCGCGGGCTTTGTGCGCCACAGCTTCCCGCCGTCGCTCAACTCGACTCCGGCGCGCAGACGTTCGAGCGCTGCCTCGTCGGGGCTGCGCTCAAGCTGCGCCCAATACGTCTTGGGGTGCTCATAGCGCGGATCGCTGAGCTGCTGCTGTAACCTCCCCACGTCGGTCAGCAGCAGCAAGCCTTCGCTGTCCAGGTCGAGCCGCCCCGCCGCGTAAATGTTCGGCACGTCGATGTAATCAGCGAGCGTTGGTCGTCCCTCCTCATCGGTAAACTTGGTCAAAACGCCGTAGGGTTTCCAGAAACGGTAGACATGGAACATCTACAGCCACCTGCCGATCTTCTCGATCAGCTTGGACTGCGGATCGTCCGGGATGAAGCCATGCTCCAGATACCAGCGATAGGTATCCTCGACGCTCTGGCGCATGTCGATTTGCGGCTCGCCGAGTTCGTCCCACGCCTTGCCGAAATCGAAGTAGATGCGCTCCTTGCCGAGCCGTGTCTGGTTGCCGTCGATGGGCACAGTAATGCCCGCCGCGCGCAGGCGATCGACCATCGTGGCGACGATCGGCAGGGCAAATGCCGGAACGGGGAAACCGGGACGCGGCAAGCCCATGACATCGGCGATCAGGTTGAACCAGTCGGAATATGGGTAATTGACTGCGCCGAGGATGTAACGTTCGCCCGTCCGCCCATGTTCCGCCGCGGCGATATGCATCCGCGCTACGTCGCGCACATCGATGGTCGCTACGCCGCCGGGGGGGACGGGCAGCGTCCACGAGAGGCGCTTCATTTGCAAGATAAAATCGCCGGAAATCATGTTGAGGTCGCCGGGGCCAATGATCACCACCGGGTTGACGGTCACTACATCCTGACCCGCCGCCACCGCTCTCCCAACCTCGATTTCGGCGAGGGCTTTGCTATAACCGTAGGGGAACTGATCCGGTGGCAGGCTGAAGGGCACGGTTTCGTCCGCGGGCTGACCGTCCGCGCGTATCCCGACCGCTGCCGCGCTGCTGGTGAAGATCACCCGCTTGACGTCTGCTTCCCGTGCGGCCTGCAGCACGTTCTGCGTGCCGCCAACGTTCACGTCGAACATGTGCTGTTTGTCGCTGCGCCAGTAAGCCGCGACCGCCGCCACATGAAACACCCAATCGCAGCCCGCCGCCGCTGTGCGCAGCGCCTCCAAGTCCGTCACATCGCCGCTGGTGCTCTCGTAATCTAGCCCCGCCAGCGCGTCGAGTTTGGAGGACGCACGGTGCAGCGCCACCGCTTGATGTCCCCGTTCGCCAAGCGCCCGGACGAGGTGTGATCCGACAAATCCCGTTGCGCCTGTGACCAATGCCCGCATCGTGTTTCTGCTCCTACGCGCTTCATAATGCGTGAACTATAGCCGTGATGCGGAGGTTCCTCAAGTCGGGAGCGGCAGACGGGGTTCGGTTAAGCGTTCCAGTTGATCGCGGAGATCCTGCGCGACGAGTTTTGCGCCGGTCGCCTGCCAGTTGTAGAGCGTGCGTTCAGGGACGGCGGTCAGAAACCAGTCGAGCGCTTGCTGCGCCGCTGGATCGAGGTCGTCGGCGTCGAAGCGGCGGCTGTAGGGTTTCAAGCCTGCGACATAGGGGAAATAGAGCACATTGTAGTAGCGCCATTCGTCAGTGAAGCCGAGGCCATCATGGGGCTTCAGGCGTTCGATGCTTTCGCGCAGCAGCGCCCGCAGTTCTTTGGCGCGTTCCAGCAGCGAGTCGCCCGTGCCGCGCACCGCCAGGCGCTGATCGATCAGCGGCAGGTAGGTGAGCGGACTCGTCGCCAGCTTGTCGAGGTTCTGCGCATGGCTGAGCGCCTGCCGGGTGTAACGGGTGAATTCGACACTCGTCAGCGTGGAAAAATCCACCGCCGGATTGACGCGCAGCACTGCATCGCCGACTGAACGCAGCACCTCACGTTGATCGCTCAGATCCGGTTGGCGCGGGAAAGCCAAGCGATCCAGCCCTGCCTGCAAGCGATCAAACAGCGTGACCAGGGTAAGCGCCGTCGTGATCACCGGCAGCACAATGAGCAGCGCCGTCGTGCC
Source organism: uncultured Chloroflexota bacterium (assembly GCA_937988705.1). GTDB lineage: Bacteria > Chloroflexota > Anaerolineae > Aggregatilineales > Phototrophicaceae > Flexifilum. The sequence goes on from CALKIA010000043.1 coordinate 4,438, forward strand.
AGCGACTTCGAGAATCTGCGTGATGAGCGCCACCTGTCCGCCGAACACCAGCGCGGCCCCACCATTGAGCGCGAACGAGCGGAGCAGCTCGCGCCAGAGCAGCGTCCCTTCCTCGTAGGCGTCGAGTCCCGCCAGCGCATAACCGAGCAGCAGCAGATCGCCGCTCACAGCGAGGAACAGCACACCGTGGGCGATGATAGCAGTGGGCAGCAGCAGCAAACCGACCGACAGCAGAAAAAAGGTGGTTGCGACCAGCAGGATGATCAGCGGGCGGCGGGGCAGTTCGTTCAGGTGGCGCGCGACGCTGATCAACGCGACCACGAGCAAACCCACCGGGACGATGACGACGGTGCTGAGCGCATCGAGCAGCAGGGCGGCGCCGAGAGCCAACCCGGTCAGCGCCACGCCCGCGGCAAACCGGCGGTGCACCTGCCGGTTTGTGATCTGGGGTGTAAGCGAGTAGATCGCCGCCATCCAGAACAGGGCGGGCAAGAGCAGGGCCAGCGGACGGTAGACTGTCACCGTGTCCGCCGCTGCTTCGAGGAGTAAATAGCCCAGCCCGCCCGCATAGGCGATCAAGCCCAAACCGGCGTAGCGCAGCCCCAACTGTTTGGAGCTGCGCGCCGCCAGATATAAGCCGAACCAGAGGGTCAGGCTGAAGACGAGCACTTGAACAAACGTCAACAGAACAGCCTTGAGTTAAGCGAGTACGCGGACCGGCGCGCTGATGCGGCGCGCACCGATGAATTGGAGGACGGCCAGCGTCAGGACGATATCGGCGGCTACGAGGATCGCCCAACGACCGGCGGTTGTCAAGCCGAAGGCGTCAGTGGTCAGGATGAGCACACTGCCGACGACGAAGAGCGCATTGAGCGTCCCAATCACGTAGCCCGAGGTTGGTGTGAGCGTCTGCCGGCTTTCGCGTCCGACGAGCACGCCGAAGATCACCTGACCAACGCCGAGGAGTATGGCTACCAGCGGATTGGGGATACCCATGAATTCGGCCACAGGCGCGGCAGCTAAGATGAACAGGAGACCGGCTGTACTGGAGATGAGGCTGTCGGCCATGAGCGCGCGGCGCAGAAACTGAGACGTAGACATGCGGTTGAACCTTTCGTCAATTTGAACCGATGCCCTCAGTCTAGGGGGTGAACGACTGCCAAAGCCACGAAAAACACTGCCAACGGCTGCCAAAATTGCGTTTATCATAGACAAGCCACATGGCAACAGCGAAAGGAACAGGAGTTTGCGGATTTTATTGTTCATGCTGCTGACGGTGACCGGATGGGTACGCCCCACTGCACTGACGATTGACGAATGCAGTGAGGCGGCATTCGATCAGGCGCTGGCCGCGGCGGTGGATGGATCGGTCATTGAATTCACCTGTACGGGGACAATCCCGATCACGGCGACCAAAGTGATCAGCGCCGATGTGATGATCCGTGCCGAACCGCAGACCGTGACACTCGACGGACAGAATCGCGTCCGCTTGGTGTATATCGAGCAGGGCGCGGAGGTCACGATTCGTGGGCTGGATTTTGTGCGCGGGAATGCGGAGTCGGGCGGCAGCGCGATCAACAGTAACGGCACGCTCACGCTGGTGGACAGTCGTCTCACCGAGAATGTGCATGCGCTGGCGAACTTCGGCACGCTGACGTTGGAACGGGTTACATTTGCCGGAAACAGCGGCGCAGGGCTGTATAACTCCGGCCTGACGCTGGTGCGTGACAGTACGTTTACGGGCAACCGGCGCGGGGTGGACAACGCCAGCGGCGATCTGTTTGTGTTGAACAGCCGCTTTTATGGCAACATCGCCACGGAGCGCGGCGGCATGGGCGCGGGCATTGCCAACAGTGGCAGCGTGATCGTCATTGGCAGTACGTTTTACGACAATTTCGCCCCCGCCGGAGGGAGCGCGGTCGGCACGCATCGCGGCGGGGAAGTGGTGTTGACGCACTCGCTGCTGCTAGGGAGCGTTGATTCGCTCCCGTGCTTCGGCGGGATGATCGACGCGGGCGGGAACGTGCAGTCGCCGGGGACAAGCTGCGGCGAGTTCATGCCTGTACTTGACGCTGACTAGGCTTCGGCCAGCGTGATCGGGCGGATCACCTTACCGTCGATGTCCGCGAAGCCGTATTCCTGACCAAGCGCGGCGGTTAAGACCACCTGACCCGACTTGCTCACCACTTTAGGATCGGCGGCGAGGGCGGCAATCGCGCGCCCCACATACTGCGGCGACTCGGAATTGCTCATGTCGAAATACTGCGCATTTTTGAGCACTTCTTCAGTACGCACGAGGCCGGGGTAGAGCGCCACGGCGGTGACATTGTGCGGCCGGAGTTCGTGCGCCATATCTGCCGCCAGTTTGTCGGTCGCCGCCTTGGATACCCCATAGAGGAGATTGCCCATGTGTTTCTGCGCCGCCCAGAACGAAATGTTGACGATTAAGCCGCTCTTTTGGGCGATCATCGACGGGGCGGCGAGGCGGCTGGCGACGTAGTAACCGCGCACATCGCCGAGCAGCGCGTCCCAGCGCCACACGGGTTGTTCCCAGAAGGGCTTGTCCCACGTCCATGCGCCGTTGATCGACATCTTTTCGTAGCCGCTCCACGCATTATTGACGAGAATATCGACGTGACCCGCTTCGCTCAGAAGTCGTTCGAAGGCGATCTCGATCTCGTAGTCCCGCGCATGATCGCAGCGGATCGCAATGCCCTTGCCGCCCAACTGCGTCACGGCGTCCGCGGTCGCTTGAATTGTCCCATCGACGGGGGCGCGGCTGTCGGCCAAACTGGTACGCCCGGTGACGTAGACGGTTGCTCCCGCTTCGCCCAAACCGAGGGCGATGCCCCGGCCAACGCCGCGACTCGCCCCGGTGACGACAGCGATTTTTCCCTGTAAATCTGGCATATCAAATCCTTTTTGCGTAGTGGTACTGACCTATAATGTAACCTAAGTCCCAACCGTGATTGAAACAGGCTTGACGGGTCGAAGTTGCTTGATTACACTTTGTGAACAACGTTCACAAAGTGTAATCAACATGAATACCAAACCCGGCGAGCGCCGCAAAACAAAGACGCGGCAGGATATCATCAACACTGCCTATGACATGATCATCGAACATGGACTGGATGCGGTATCCCTGCGCGCTGTCGCCGAGCGGCTGGACTACAGCCCGGCCGCGCTTTACCGTTATTTCAGCAGCAAAGATGAGTTGGTTGACGCGGTGCGGATCAAGTGTTTCGAGCAGCTCAACGCGGCGATTTTTCAACGACTCCACGGCGTGTCAAGCCCGGCGCGGATGCTGTTGGTGGGCGGCCTCGCCTACATCGCGTTTGCGCGGGAACACCCGGTCAAATATCACCTGTTGTTTCACACGGGACCGTCGCCGTCAACGCAGGCCGAGAACCAGAAACTGGCCATGCGTTCCCTACTGTACATTGTGCGCCATGGCATCGAAATGGGCGTCTTTGCTACGGATGCGAATTACACCGAAGATGCGCTTGTTTTGCACTGTTGGGGTACCGTCCACGGACTCGCGATGCTCCAGACGACGGTCATGCTGGATGAGCAAGCGCGGATGGCCGAGGTCACCGAAACGATTCTGCGCCGGGTGATTGCCGGTTTTACGCGCATCCCGGCATGAGGGAACCAAGAGGGCGGAGGGCGACCTCCGCGTTTTTTTGTCGATAAGTTAACATTGTTCACAAAAAATATAGCGTTTAGTTACGAAAGACGAGCGCCGCTGCTCGCAACGTGACGGTCACCCGTTTTGAGAGCGGCGGACACTCTGTGTAGGACGAGCAGGGCGCAGCGATTGCTCAGCTCAGCGCAGCGTTCATGGCCGCCAATCCGTGATGTGCACCGTGGGACTCAGCGCCTGAAACGCCGCGAGCAGCGGATGCTCGGTGAAGTGCACCAAGTGCGCGGCGCAGCGACAATCGGACGCACCAAACCGGGGGATCGGCAAGTGCGCGCCCAGCAGCGAACCTAGCCCACTCGCCCAGCGATGTTCGTAGGGTGTTGGGCTGGCGACCGTCCAGACTTCGCGCACGGTCGCGGCGGCGCGCAAATAGTCGATGTGCCAGTGCGGTCGTACGGGCGGTGTCAGGTGATGGTTGAGCCGCCCGCGCAGCCCGCCGCTGCCAAAGGCGCTGCCGACGTAGGCATACCAACCCGCGCGCAAATCAAATGTTCCCAAACGGCCAATTTGCACGCTGTGATCTACTTCCATTTCAAGGATGAGGATGTAAGTTCCGGGCTGCTTCCATGCCGGAGGGGTGGCGGAATCAGAAATTGGCATTTTGCCTCGCTGGTTCTATGATCGCCTGAGGATGGCATAGGCGAGGCGAGATCGCAATGACCTGGATGCTGTATGGCGCAACGGGCTACACGGGCAAACTCCTGCTCGATGAAGCGATTCAGCGCGGACATCGACCGCTGATCGCGGGGCGTTCTGAAGCGAAACTCAAGCCGCTGGCGGACGCCTACAATGTCGAGTATGTGGCGTTCAGTCTCGACGAAGCGGCGGATCGACTGCGCGGTTTGGGCGTCGATCTGGTCTTGAACGCGGCAGGGCCGTATCTCTACACGGGCGCGCCGATGATGGATGCCTGCCTGTACGCGGGCGCGCACTACCTCGACATTACGGGCGAATTCCCCGTCCTCGAAGCGGCCTTTGCGCGGGATTCTGCCGCACGTGAACGTGATATCCTGCTCATGTCCGGCGTCGGTTTCGATGTTGTGCCGAGCGACTGCCTCGCGCGTTACGTCGCGGAGAAACTGCCCGACGCTGTTACGCTCGAAGTTGTCGTCGATGTGCTGGGCGTGACCGGGCTGGAATCCGGGGCGTCGGCTGGGACGCTCAAGAGTATGGTCGAAATGGCGCCGCAGGGGGGACGGGTGCGGCGTAACGGCGTGCTCGTGCCCTACGATTTTGGCGCAGACCCGCGCACTTTCCGTTTCAACGACGGGCGTGACGCACGAACGATGGCGATCCCCTGGGGTGACATTGTGACTGCCTATCACTCGACCGGCATTCCTAACATCACTTCGTACATGACCCTGCCGCCGCTGTTCATCGCTCTGGCACAGCGCTTTGGCTTCCTGTTCATCCTGTCAGGCAAGAACGCGTTCGTGCGTTCCACCATGCAGAAGTTGATTGACCGCTATGTGCCGGGGCCGAGCGCGGAACGCCGCCGCACAGCGCGTTCCCGCGTCTATGCGCGGGCGACCGACGCCTACGACAACCAAGCTGAAGCGTGGCTGGAGACACTCGAAGCCTACGCGCTCACCGCGAAAACGGGTGTGCTGGCCGTCGAACGGGTGCTCGATGGGAACTATTGCGGTGCGCAGTCGCCCGCGCAGGCCTTCGGCGCAGATTTCATCATGGAGATCGAATCTACGCGCCGGTACGATACGCTGTGAGCGACCGATCAGCCGTTGGCGGGTTATAAATCCGCAGATGCTTATTTCTTGAGAATGGACTCTATGACGACACCCTCCCTGCGCCCGGCCGTATTCAGCGATGTCGAAGGCACGCTGATCAGCATCAGTTTTCCGCGCACGTATTTTGAGCAAGCCCGCTCGATGGGCATTGTTCCGCCGCTCAACAGCGTTACGACGAGTTTCCTCGGGCTGCTGGCCACGCCGTTTTCGCCCAAGTCGAAAATCGGCGGCATCCTGCGCTATCTGGCAATCATGACCGCCATGCGCAACGTGCCCATGTCGAAAAACCCAGACGTGATGCAGCGCGTGATTCCGCTGCTGCACGCCGCGCTCAAACCCAAGACTATAGCCCGCATCCGCGAGTATGAAGCGCAGGGCTATCCCGTAATCCTCGTGAGCGCAGCGCTCCAACAGGGCGTCGAGGTGTTCGCGCAGACGCTCGGCTGGCGGGGCGAAGGCACGCGCCCGATCCTCAAGGATGGACTGTTCACCGGCAAAGCAGACAAGCCGCTCAGTGGGCAGGAAAAAGTTGTGCGCGTGCGCGAGGTCGCGGGCGAAATGGGCATCGATCTGGCACAGTCGGTCGGCTTCGGCGATACCGTGTCGGATGTGCCGTTCCTGTCGATCCTCGGCTCGGCCTATGTCGTCGACCCGGATGCTGACTTGCGCGCGATTGCCACCACCAAAGGCTGGACGATCATCGAAAGCTGAGCGGCACATCACCTGATGCACCGCTCAAACCTAATGACTGTCTACGGCGAAACGATCGGCAGGGCGCTGCAATCACCGCTCACCGTCGCCGTACTGCCAAAGGTGCTCGTCTGAATCCACGCCATGGCGTAATTGGTGCGCCACCATGAATTATCCGCGAGTCGTCCAATGGGGATCAGTTCGTAACCCGGTTGGACTTCGTCGTAAATGACGCTCGGATCGGCCATCGGCTGCGAGTAGATCAACTGCTCACCCTGCATGCGAATCAGGCATGGGCCGCTCGGTGTGGGGGGCGGCGGCTGCGTTGGCGGAACGCTGACGGGCGGCGGGTTGACGACGGGGAGCGCGCCGCAGTTGGCGGTCACGCTGACCGCGCTGGCGGCCACCCAGCCATTCACACCGTTATACGCGAGGTTGAAAAAGGTCGTGTCCGGGCTGATGCCGAGGACGGGCACGCTCACACCGCCGGGGATCCCGCCGACGACCGGGGCGTTCACGCTGGCGGACTGGCGGATGTTCACGCCGCCCGCGTTGACCGGAGTGAGCATACAAGTGGCGACGGGCGGGGGACTGGCGGCTTCAGTGGCCACTGGAGCTGGAGGCAGCGGTTCGCTGGAACAGCCATTTTGCCCCACCGTGATCAAGCACAGTGTATAGGTGTGCGCCGAGTTCGCTTCGGTGTAGAGCACTTCGATGCGGTACGAGCGGCCATTCGCGGGCATTTGCAAGCGGGCGTCGGGGAAATCACCGGCGATCACCGCGCTGATACTTCCCGTTTCGGCGTTGAGCACGCGCACGTCACTGCCGCCGCTCTGTGTCATATACAGATAGGCGGGCGCCGCTAACCCGGCGACGGTGTAGACCGTCAGCGGGGCATCGGCGCTCACGACACCGCTGATCGGTGTGCCGAGCGCCAGTGGCTGCGCGTTGATCGCGGTTTCACTGTCGACCACGACGATCACCAGCCCGCCGGCCGCGTTGGCGCTGCTCACCTGCACCGTGTATGCGCCAGCGCTCAAGGCCGCGCTTAACGACACGGTGATCGCTCCTTCGGCGTTGGGCTGCGCGGCGACGAGCGCTCCGTTTAGCAGCACGCTGAGTGCGGGGGCGGCTTCCTCGCCAAACGCCTCGATCACCACGACGCTGTCCTGCCCCAGTGCATAATCATAGGTGACGACGGCCGCGGCATCGGTCAGTGTGCCGAGCGACGGTTGGCCGACAATCAGCCGGCCTTCGGTCTGGGCGGTCAAGGGCAGCGCGAAGCCCAGCACCAGCGCCCAAAGAGTCAACTTCGCCAGTCTGCGTATGAATCGAGTCATTCTGTAGCCCTCCTTAGTTGGATTCCAGTCGAGCATTCTCATTGTATGGTGAATCGCTGATGTTCACCGCCCTGTCCGAGTGGACAGTTCTCCTGTGGACACTTGACCGATGTGGGCGGCGGCCAAGTCAGTTACAACCGGAGTGGTGATGAGAATGCCAGACAAGCGCGCCGCCCCGGCGCGGAGAGGTCAGTCGATATGTCCCTGTTCATTTGTGCGACCTGCGGCACGCAGTACCCCGAGTCCGATCAACCGCCTGCCGAGTGTCCGATCTGCGTGGATGACCGCCAGTATGTGCATCCTGACGGTCAGCGCTGGACGACGCTGGAAGACCTACGCCCCCACTTCAAAAACGTCATCGCCGAGGTCGAGCCCGGTTTGCACCGCATCAAATCTGAGCCGAAGGTCGCACTCGGTCAGCAGGCCTTTCTAATCCAGACGCCGCACGGCAATGTGTTGTGGGACTGCATCACGCTCATTGATGCGGCGACTGTCGAGGCGATCAACCGGCTTGGCGGCGTGCAGGCGATTGCCGTCTCGCACCCGCACTATCACAGCGCGATCGTCGAATGGAGTCACGCCTTCGACCACGCGCCGATCTACTTGCACGCCGATCACCGCGACTGGGTGCTGCGTCCCGATCCCGCGGTGGTGCTGTGGGAAGGCGAACAGCTCGCCTTGTGGGACGGCGTGACGATCATTCGCTGTGGCGGGCACTTCCCCGGCTCGACGGTGCTGCACTGGCGCGCCGGGGCGGACGGGCGCGGTGTGCTGCTCACAGGTGATACCATCGACATCGGCGCGGACAGCCGCTACATGTCATTCATGTACAGCTACCCGAACATGATCCCGCTGTCCGCCGCCAAAATCCGGCAAATTGTGCGCGCCGTCGAACCCTTCGACTTTGATCGCATGTACGAAGCATTCGGTCAGGTGACAGGGCACGACGCAAAGGCGGGACTGCTGTTTTCCGCCGAGCGTTACATCCGCGCCATCACAGATTGACGAAATCTGCCGTAGAATAACGGGAGCGCATACCGCGCTCCTGTTATGGTTGACTGAGGTTTTACTGTGAGAAAGCCGCTTGTTTGCCTGATCTTCGCTCTGCTGCTGAGCGCCGCGTGTCAAGCTGCGCCCACCCAAACGCCGCCTGATCGGGCGACGGTCAGTACTCCCGTTTCGGAACTTCCGGTGAATGCTGTCTTTCAAGGCGCCACGCCGACCCCCGTCCCGCAGGCGGTCATTGATGCGGCGGACGCGGAATATCTGCTGCTGACGAACATTTACGAGCGCGTCGTGCCTTCGGTCGTCAACATCGACGTGACGTACACCAATACCGAGACCAGCACCATCGGCAGCGCGGGTGGTTCGGGCATGATCTACGACGATCAAGGCCACATTGTCACTAACGCGCACCTGGCATCTGATGCTGAGACGCTGCTCGTCACCTTCTATGATGGTTCGGTCGCGGATGCGACGGTCATTGGCGTGGACGTGTACAGCGATCTCGCCGTGATTAAGATCGATGTACCACGCGAACGCCTCGCTCCGGTCGTGTTCGGCAATTCGGAGACCGTGCGCGTCGGCGAACGCGCGATCGCCATTGGTAACCCATTCGGCCTCGCCAGTTCGATGTCGGTGGGCATCGTGAGCGGTCTGGGGCGGCAGCTTCCGTCCGCTGAGCTGATCGTCGGCACGACGGAACGCTTCAACAACCCGTCGATCATTCAAGTGGATACGGAAATTAACCCCGGCAACAGCGGCGGCCCGCTGCTCAACTCCAATGGGCAGGTGATCGGCGTGAATACGGCGATTCGCACGGAGTCCGGCGTGTTTCAGGGCATTGGCTTCGCCGTTCCGGCGGCGACGGTGCAGCGCGTCGTCCCAGAACTGATCGCCAATGGGCAGGTTGAATATGCGTGGCTCGGCATTTCGAGCGAATCGGTCGAGAACGGCTTCAGCGTCACCGGCCTGGCAGAGGTGCTCGACTTGCCCGTCAGTGAAGGCGTGCTGATTTCAACCGTCTCGCCGGACTCCCCGGCGGCGAACGCTGGGTTGCTCGGCGGCACGCGCGAAGTGCTGGTGCGTGAACGCCGCATCTGCGTGGGCGGTGATATCATCGTGGCGATCAACGGCGAATATGTGCGTAACATGGATGAATTGGTCGCGTATCTGGTGGCGAATGTGCGCCCCGGCGACACCATCACGCTGCTGATTGTGCGCGGCGGCGAGACGTTCGACGTGCCGCTGGAGATGATCGCCCGCCCGGAGACGACCGTTACACCGCTCTGCACGGAATAAAATGCAGACCCCACCCTGAATTCGGTTCAGAGGCGCTGGCGCGTGTTTACGACACTGGTGTAGGGGCGAGACTTGAGGGTGTTGAAAAAGGTCATTTTCCACCCCGCCCCCGGCCCCTCCCCGAATTCAGTTGAAGGCGGGACAGTTTTAATATTGAGCAG
>CALKIA010000044.1 GCA_937988705.1 uncultured Chloroflexota bacterium
CGGGTGATAGCCTAGAATCGCCGTCGGTGCCAGAATGTACGTGGAACCCAACCCCGGCACGTCGATAAACTGCACGAGCGCCTGCGCTTGGGGCGCAGCGCACACCGCGGCGGCGGATACCGGCGCGAGCAGCCCGGGGATGCGCGAACGCACGGTCAGCAAGGGCAAGGCGACAACGGCCGCCAGCAGCAGCGCTCCTCCCCCACCCACGAGTAGGGCGCGGCGCCCATGCAGCGAACGCCACCGCCACCGCTCCTGAGTGACGCCGACCATACCAGCGACCAGAATAAACCCTAACGCGGCCGTGAAATGCGTGGCGAGGAGCACAAGCAGGCCAGCGACCGTCAGCAGCATCCACTGCAAGGCTCGGCGGCGCAGCGCGGTGATGAACGCGTACAAGCTCATCGGCAGCAGAATCGTCAGCGCCACCTCCCGCAGCGTGCGCAAGTCCAGTACGGGATGGCGTCCGGTAAATCCGGCCATGTGCTCGTAAAACGTGTATTGAAAGGTCTGCGCCGTCAGCAGCGTGAGCAGCGCCACCGCTAAGGCCGCCGTCCGTTGATTCCGGGTGAGGCGATACACCAGAGCGAATAACACAACGGGCAGGACGCTGATCAGCAGCGGCGGCTGCCAATGCCACTGATAGTCAAAGGCAGAGATCCCAGACCCGCTTTCGAGCGCCGCGGAGAGCATCAGCAATCCTTCGAAGCGCAGACGTGTCTCGAACGACTGTCCGATAATCCGTACCATCCGCCCTTCGCTGCCGCCGTCCGTCAGCAGCCAGTGATTGACCGAGGCGAAATAGCCGCGATCCGACAATTCTCCGGCATACGCAAAACGCGCCGTCGTCGCCGCCAGCGCTACCAGCGCTACCGTGCAGACCAGCAGCGTCACGGTGCTGCCGAGCGGCGGCGCCTGAGGACGCAGTGTCGCTGGGTGCGCCGGCAGCAGACTGAGCACCAACATCAGAACGTGCAGCCCGAGGATATAACTGCTGACCGGCCACCCCATGAAGCGAAACCCGCCGCCCAGCAGGAGCGCGATCACAACGCCGCTGGTCACCAGACTGGCGAGTTGAACCAGTAAGTTCCTGTGCGACAGCAGCCCAAGCGCGCGCGCCACCAGATACCCGGTCAGGCCGACCAGCAGCGCGCCCGCGAACGGCAAAGCGATCACGGTTCCGTGCAGCGGTCCGGCCCGTAGGTAGAAAAAGGCTGCGGAGAGACCTACAGGTATGAGCGTCCAGTGGAAGCTCAGACGAAAATGCGGGCGGACGGCCATGAACACGGACTCCAAATTCGCTGCATAGCTGAGGGCTTAGTCACTGCGGGCGCGCGCTTCTCGCCCGTGCGCAGGTGGAGAAATCGGCACTTTTGCTGTCTCCCCTCCCTGAATTCGGGAAGGGGTGAGAAAAGCCGCATCCATAAATCACACTAAGCCAGTGTCTGAAAGACTCCAAAACAGGACGAGGCATGCATCGTCCTAACATTCGGTTTGTGGCTTAGATCGTGATCACGCCGCGCTCGATCAAATCGAACACCGATTCGTAGACGGCCTGAAACGAAGTATAGCGCGGGCGGTAGCCGATGAGCCGCTGCGCTTTGGCGATGCTGGCATTCGGGCTGTGCGCAATGTGATCCCACGTCGCCACCGCTTCCGACTCGGGGACAGTCGTGCGCCACTGCTCCCAACCCAGATACGTCAGCCGGGCGGGTTGACCGAACCACGCCGCCACCGCTTCGGCATAGCCACGCAGCGTGACCGCGCCGGGTGAGACAACATGGAAATTCTCACCACACGCGCTGCTCCAGTTCGCCATAGCCTGCATAAATGACTGCGCGACATCGTCGGCGTGGACATGATGTACCGTCTCCAAGCCCAGATTCGGCAAACACAGCTCTTCACCCCGCGCCAGCACCCCGAACACCTCCGGGTTGAAGTGTCCAGCGGGATTCAACGGCGTCCATCCCGGCCCGACGATGTGCCCCGGCATCAAAATCGCCGCCGGGAAGCCGTTGCGCCGCGCTTCATTGAGCAGATACGCTTCGATCTGCGCCTTCTGGATGCCGTACGCGCCGAACGGCTGGCGCGGCTGTTCCTCGACGGCGGGCACGACCGTGCTGTGCCCGTGCGCCCAGATCGTGCCACAGTGCAAAAACTGCTGTACCTGCCCCCGCAGCGCCTCGACCAGCTGCTTGGCGCTCTCCAGTGTGAAGCAGATCATGTCGATCACGACATCGGCTTGCAGATCGCGGATGCGCGCGCCAAACGTCCCGGCGGCTTCTTCCGCCTCGCGATCCATGCTAATCTGCTGCACCTGCCGCCACGCGGCGTGCGGCTGATACGGTTGGCGCTGCCCGCGGCTCATGGCAATCACTTCGTGTCCGGCTTCGACCAACCGGGGAATTAAGTACGTCCCAACGTGTCCGGTGGCTCCAATAACGACGACGCGCATAATCGGTTCATCCCTCTGCTGTAAGTGTTTAATCGCTGTTGGCAACATGATACCGTATCGGAGGAGCTCTAGCCTACCTGCCGCGCCGGAGAGTCGTAATTCAGGCCTAGGCGGCTTAAGATAGTGTGTAAAGCAACGTGAGTTATGGATAACGCTTCTCTCACCCCACCCCCGACCCCTCCCCGAATTCAGGGAGGGTAGACAGCAAAAGCACTGTTTATCTCCCCTCTCCCCGCTTGCGTGGGAGAGGGGTTGGGGGTGAGGGGGACACGCGAAGAGGCTTATCCATAATTGACGTTAAAGTAAGCTGCCGAAAGCAATCCGCGCACGAATGTAGGGGCGCACCTGTGTGTGCCCGAGACCGGGTAGACACAGAGGTCTGCCCCTACATCAAGACTTTCGGTAATCTACTTCAACAGTCAGTGACAGATCTAGAAAATTCAGGTACACACTTTCACAGAGGTCAGGTTTATGAGCAGTTCAGCGAATATACGTAAAGTCGTGGTAACGGGCGGCAGTGGGAAAGCCGGGCGCGCGGTCATCGCGGATCTGCTGGAACACGGGTATGAGGTCGTGAATGTGGATGTGAATCCGCCCGCGACGCGTACCACGCCCTATCTGCGCATCGACATCACCGATTTTGGGCAGGCGATCGAAGCTTTGAAAGGCGCGGATGCGGTTGTGCATCTGGCCGCCATCCCTGCTCCCGACCTCATCAGCGACCAGCAAACATTCGAGATCAACACCCTGAGCATGTACAACGTGTTTTCGGCGGCGGCACTCCTCAAGCTTCAGCGCGTTGTGTGGGCGTCCAGCGAAACCACGCTCGGTCTGCCCTTTGACGATCCCGTGCCGCACTATGCGCCGATTGATGAGGAGCATCCGCTCTATCCGCAATCGTCCTATGCACTCTCCAAAGTGGTCGGCGAAACGATGGCGCAGCACTTCAACCGTTGGAGCGGCATCCCGATCATCGGCCTGCGCTTGTCCAACATCATGGAACCACACGATTACGAACGCTTCCCCGGCTTCCAGAGCGATGCCCGCCTGCGCAAGTGGAATCTGTGGAGCTATGTCGATGCCCGCGACGTCGCGCAGAGCTGCCGCATCAGCCTCGCAAGCGATCTGCAAGGCAGTCACGCCTTCATCATCGCCTCGGCGGACACCTGTATGCTGCGCACCAACGCCGATCTGCTGGCGGAAGTTTTCCCCGGCGTCCCGCTCAAACCGGGCACGGGCGAGCACGACACGCTGCTGGGCGTGGACAAGGCCCGCCAGCTGCTCGGCTATGCGCCGGGGCGCTGGTGGCGTTAAGTCCATGCCGCTGACCGCGCGCCGCGCCCGTAGCGGCGCCATCGTGATGGCGCCCTTCCTCACCGACGCCGACTGGACGGCGTTACAGCGCGCCCTCCAAGCGGGGGAGGAACGGCTCACGCTGCCCTGCTGCGCCGGCGGCGCGTATTTACGGACGAGTCCGCGCGGGCTGAAGCATTTCGCGCACTTGCCGAATGCCAGCCCATGCGCCGTGGCCAAACGCGAAACAATCGAGCATCTGCGGGCGAAAGCCGAAATCGCCTGGGCGTGTCAGGCGCTCGGGTATCAGGTCACCCTGGAACATCCCTACGACGATTGGCGCGCCGATGTGTACGCCGAGAAAGACGGCGATCAGCGCGCCTTTGAGGTGCAGTGGAGCGCACAGACGCTGGCCGAAACGGAGCGGCGGCACGCCCGCTATCAGCGCGATGGCGTACGCGACTGCTGGTTCTTCCGCACGCTGCCGCCCGAGATTCAGCCTAACGGCGATCTCCCGGCCTTCCAGCTCACCGTCGCTGCGGATGAAAGCACCGGGGTGCAGTTCCAGCGACAGTTCAGCGGTGCACTGGGCGCATCCGAGATCTACCCGCTGCGCGACTTCGTCAGCGACCTCCTTCTAGAGCGGGTTCGCTTTTGCACGCACGCCCAAGCGCCCGCCGCCCGCGAGTTTGAGATGATAGTTTTCTACACGCACTGCTACCGCTGCAAGAAACCCGTGTATCTCTACATGGTCGGCAACCCGCTCTCCGCCTGTGGGTTAGAGCTGCGCCTCACCGCGGATCAGCGCTTCAAACTCGGCTTTGATGCCGCCGTCCGCGCCGCC
>CALKIA010000045.1 GCA_937988705.1 uncultured Chloroflexota bacterium
GCCATGAACTGCTGCCAGCGGCTCTCCGCCATGCTCAAGCCAAAGTTGAGGATGCTGCTCAGGTTGGTCTGATGCGTCGCTTCCTGCTGTTCGCGCCCCGCCCCGCCGATTTGCGTGACGACCAGTCGCGCCCGTTCGGCCCGATTGGCCGCCGCCGTGACCTCGGCTTCCTCGCGCCGCGTTGACGTCATCAGCGCGGCGATCCGCTCGGCGTAGTGGCTGTCGAGCGTCCGACTCTGCCGATCCAGCGCCATTTGCAGGCGGGCGAGATCCACCTGCGCTGCGGCATCATTTTCCGCCAGTTGATCGGCTGCCGCATTCCGCGCCTGATGGGCCGCTAAGGCATCGCGTTCGGCAATCGCGTCCGTTGTCACCCGCTGCCAGCGCCGCTCAATCGCCGCGACCGCTGCCGCGCGTTCCCGTTCCAGTGCCGCCCGCTCTTCGCCCGCCCGCCGGATGATCGCGGCGCGTTCGGCTTCCCGCCGCGCTTCGATCTGCACCACTTCCGCCGCGATTTTTGCACGCCGCCCCACGAGGCGTTCCTCGGCGGCAAATATCTCCTCGCGTGCCCCGACCTCCCGCGTGATCGCCGCAAACAACCCGTCTGTCCGATTAGCCATAGCTTTGCGTCCTTGCGTCTTCGCGTTGAATCTTGTCTTTAGTCTTTCATCTCTTTCGACCTGCGCTCCACATCCTCGAAGAAGCGCACACCCTGCGCGAACCGCAGCAGTTCGTCGACGTACCCGGCGGGCAGCGCCAGCACCTCCAGCGGATTAGGCACGACGCGGAAGCCGCTCAACGCGAACAGCAGATAGCACTGTTCGAGCAGCGCTGCGTCCGTCCGAAACTCGCCCTCCGGCAGCGTCAGCACCAGATCGCCCGCCGTCCCTCGTGATCCGATCTGCCGCCAGCGCCCTACGAGGTCGGCGCGCTGGCGGCTTCCGCTTCCGGGTCGATCAACGGCTCCCGCGTGGCGAAATACGCCTCCCAGAAGGCATCGACCAGGGCATCGCTCACCAGCAGCGTGAACGCGCTCCAGCGCCCCGGCAGATCGACCGGGCGTTCCTGCCAATACTGGCGAAAGCGGATCGCGTCCTGATCGTCGGCCTCGGCCACCTCGACATCGACGGTCGAGCCTTCCAGCATGACGAACGTATGCTGCACCGTGTCCCAGCGGTCACGCGGGATGATGTGCGTGAATTCCGCCGCCACCGACTGATTGCGCAGCGTGGCATACGGCATCAACCACCATGTCACCCCGGCCGCCGTGTACTTGCGGGCAATCGCTTTGAGATTCATCGCTTTTCCTTGTCTGACCCCCTCCCCAACCCTCCCCCGAATTCAGGGGAGGGAGCAAACAGACGCGCCTCTTTCTCCCCTCCTTGAATTTGGGGAGGGGACGGGGGTGGGGTCGTGATTTAAATGCTCTCGAATTCCGTCTCGAACACGCTCACGAACACATCCCCGTCCGCCGCCGCGTTGATCGTGACCGCGCCCGTCGCTGTGTTCACGCCCGTGACCTCGCTGTGCGCGCTGACTCCGTTCTTCGTCCACACGTTGCGCGCTCCGGCGTGCTCGCCCGACACCGGACGCCAGCCGAGTATGAAGCCCGTCGCGCCCGCCGTCGCCTTGAACGTCGTCACGCTGATCGGCTTGGCGGTCACGTAGCGCACGAACAGGTCGCTTTCCGCTCTGAGATCGGTCGCGCTGTAGGGCAAACCGAAGAACGTGCGTTCCGCGCCGCTCACCGTGACCGTGTAGCGCGTGGGCAGCGGATTTTCGCCGCCAGCCTGACTCGCGCCGCCCGCCGCCGCCTCGCTGATCTGCACGTTGGGGTAGGCGTAGGTGATGTACTTGTTCGCGCCCGCCGTCGTCTGAAAGCCGAGCGTGAGCAGCAGCATTCCCTGCGGCGGATCGGCGCTCAGTGCGTTGGGCGTGGTGACGCTGTTCGCGCTGGCAATGCTCGTATCCACCGCCGACCCCGTGATCAGCGCGTGGAACGCCTCGTCGAACGCCGAGAGCGTGATCTCAAACGCGCCAATCTCGCTGATGCCCAACTGCCGCCGCCCCAAAATCTGCTGCCCGCCGCGAAACGTGGCGCTCTCGCGCTCAAAGGTCAGCGCGGACGCCTCCACGGGCGCGATTAGCTTGTGCGCGTGTGTCGTCGCGCCGTTCGCCAATTCGCGCGCCGTCCCGGTCGGATACCCGTCAGCGTCGCGCAGACAAAACAGCGCATGGTAAAACCCCGCGATATGTCCCGCCGTCATCGAACCCCCTTTACAACAAGGAAAAAAGAAAGACTCAACGCAAAGACGCAAGGTCGCGAAGACGCCAAGAAAGGGTAAAAATTCTCTTTGCGCCTTAGCGTCTTTCCGCCTTTGCGTTGAATCTTGTTCTTTTCTCTTGCTCTTAGATCTTCGTTATGTATGTCACGGCCAGCGGGAATTCGACGGCGGCGCGTTCTCCGAAGGCGGTGATCCCGCTGTCCTCGCTCAGCGTGACCCGCGTCACACCGTCCAGCGGATCGCCGTCCAGTTCCAGCCGTGGCCGTGTCAGATACGCCGCCGCCACCGCCTCGATCAGGCTTTCCGCCTTGCGCTGGGCGCTCTCAGTGGGAATGCCTGCCATCCACGCTTCGACCACCAGCAGCAGCCGAAACACGCGCGTCTGTTCGTCCTGTCCCGCGCCAATGCGCGCCGGATTCCGCGTCGAGCGCCCCGGCAGGCACACCAGCAGGGGCAGCGCCGCCGCGTCGAGGTGCTGCGGGAACGTGCGCCGCGCCTTCACCCCGCTGATCGTCCCGTTGATTGCATGGATGCGATCCATAATCGCCGGCACGCTCATCGGATCACCACCAACGTCTTGCGGCGGTGATCGTGCAGCGCGCGCCGCACCAGCGGATCAAGGTCATCGACCGCCACCGCACTGCCTTGATAGACCGTCACGCGCCCGCCTACGCGATCCAGCGACTTGTAGGCGTAGGCGACCATCTCCGTCACCGCGTTCTGAATATCCGGCAGCACGTCAAAGAGGCTAATCGCCGCACCCGCGCTGTGACTCGCCGCCGTCGTGCCCATCTGCCCGCGTGCCAGCGTGATCGTCGTGGCGTCGCGCCCGGTCACGCGCAGCAGTTCGTCGTCGATGCGCAGGTAGTGACCGATCTCGAACAGCCCGGTCGCGCCCAGCGTTAACTGGATTGTGCCGCTCGTCATGCCGTCCACCGGGACACCGAAGCCAGTCACGCGCCACGCGGTATCGTAGTGCGGCGCGTAGCCCCACCAGCCCGCCACGCGGATCGCACCCTGCGAGTCGCTCGCGTAGGTATACGTGATTCCTGCGCTCGCCTTCAGCGTGATGCGCCATTTGGGATAGGCGTTCAGCGGTCGCAGCGCCACCGCCTCGGCGCTGATGTCTGATCCGTTGCCATTGGTCAGCGTCGCCAGTTCGAGCAAATCCTCGTCCAGATCGAGCGCATACAGGTTGCGCAGCGGCACATCGAAGTACCGCACGGCGTAGCAGGGCACGCAAGTGCGTCCCGTCTCCCGCGCGAATTCCGCCGAGGCCGCCGCGATCAGCGCCTTGAGCAGCTCATCATCTCCGGTGGCGTCCGCGCCCATGTGCCGCTGCGCCCGCACCCGCTCCAACGTCGTCAAGAGTGGTACATGCTGCATGTTCACCCCCAAGCGCTAAAGACTCAACGCAAAGACGCAAAGACACGAAGACGCAAAGAAAGTTATCGGAATTCTTTTTCGCGTCTTGGCGCCCTTGCGCCTTTGCGTTGAGTCTTTTTCTCTTTTCCGTCTTTCTTTTCCGCCTTACACCGTGATGTTGTAGGTGACCGCTGCGCCGCCGTTCGCGGACCGTGACGCCATGCCGAAGCGCATGGTCGTGACGACGACGGTCGCCTGGGCGTCGATGTCGCGGGCGACTTCCGTGCGCATGTCGCGCTTCTTGCCGATGGCGAACTGATCCGGTCGCACCAGCAGCAGACGGCCTTTCGTGCCCGCCGCGTTATACGTGATCTTGCCGTCCACATCGGCCAGCGCCATTTGTCCGGAGCGGAACAGCTTGACGCCATACATGCGCGTCAGCCGCCCGTTTTCGACCGTCGCCGGGTGGAACGTATCGCGCTGCTTCACCACGTCGATATCCATGGCCGCGAGATGTGTCGCCGGGTCGGCGATGAACGCCATGCGTTCCAGCGCCACCTGCTGCGCCGCGGGCAGCAGCTTGATCGTCGCGAGGAAGTCCGTCTCGTCGAACGTGCCGCCATCGCGCGCCAGCGTCGGCGTGGTGACGAGCGCCAGTTTCAGGAAGCCATCCAGCGCCGTGTAGACCGGGCCGCGTCCCTTGGCATCCACCAGCCCGGAGACCGCCGAGCCGTCATAGTTGAGGTTGGTCGAGCCGGTCTCCGTGTCGCCGTTGAGCATCAGGTACTCGATGATTTCCTGCCCACGTGATTCCATTTTGGCGCGCAGGAAGGGCAGCACCGGGATCAGGCTGTCTTCTTCCATGATGTCGCTGAACGACACGCGCGCCCCGATGAACCCCGGCGTGAGCTGGCGGCGCGTCGCCGTCAGGTTGGACGACTTACCCGTGATCGGGAGCTGTTCATCGCTCGTCAGATCGTTCTGCTCCGACAGGCTGTAGAATGTCGGGTCGGTGCCTTCGGTCGGGATGTAGATGCTGTTGAAGCCGCGCGGAATCTCGACTTCCATCACCCCCATGTCGATCAGCGCCCGGTAGATCGGCGCTTCGCGCACCGCCTCCCAGAGCTGCGTCTCATAGGCCACGCCCACCCAGTTCTGGCCGTTGCTGCTGAGGTTCGCCGAGAACACCTCATCCGCCTTGATCGCGGCTTTGACGGCATAGCCGTCCCCGTAGCCCGTATAATCCGCCGCGCGCAGCGTTTTGTCCGCCGCCGCCCGCAGAAATCCATCCGATGCGCCGCCCAGGCTCAGCCCGGAACGGTGCGCCGCGTTGAGGATGTGCGCGCCGAAGACCAGGTCTTGCGCCTTGAGGTGGTGATAGCGCAGATCCTTCATCTCGGTGATGCCCGTGAACGACTGGACGCGGCTGAACGGGATCACCGACTTATTCGCCGGCGCGGTCGGTTGGGGCAGCGGCGTGGTCAACTGCTCGGTGAGCGCGGCGCGCTGCTCCGGCGTCAGCGTGATCCCCAACGTGGCTTCAATCGTCTTCATCACTGCTTCCATGCTGTGCTCTCCTCTGTTTTCGTCCGGGTTGGTGGACGAGGCATGCCTCGTCCCTACAAACAATCCCCCCTCTTGCTCCCCTCCCTGAATTCGGAGCGCGCTCGGGGTTAGCTGCGCGCCCGTTGTTCTGGCCTCCCCTCTCCCCGCTTGCGTGGGAGAGGGGCCGGGGGTGAGGGGTATGGCCTTCAGACTCACCACCTGCGTGCGGGGATCGGCGGGCGTGTGCGTCAGGCTGCCCTCGACAATCGGAAAGCGGCGGATCGTCCCATCCGCCTCCACATCGACCAGATGCGGCAAACTCCCCGATGACAACCCGAGCGCCCCCAGATCGATCAAACGGCGCACATATTCGATGTACTCGTGGCGCTCATCGAGGATCGCCTCCATCCACAAGCCTTTGTCATCGCGGCTCAAGCGGCGGATTGTGCCGATCTTCGCCGCGCCGATCCCGCCGTCCAGCCCGTGATGAAACAGCAGCGGCCGTTCGCCGTACCAGTCGAGCGCAAAATCCGTCGCGCTGACGAACCGTTCGCGCTGCAAATCGCGCGTGCCTGCCTCGCCCCACTCGACCAGATACCCGCCGATCCGGCTTCCGTCCGCCGTCAGCGCCTTGACCGCGCCACCATACGCGACGATTCGTTGCTCCATGAAATCCCCTTCCTAACCTCACCCCCAACCTCTTTCCCACGCAAGCGGAGAGCGGGGAGCGACGGCGAGCACTCTTGACTCCCCTCCCTGAATTCGGGGAGGGGCCGGGGGTTGGGTCGGAAAAAACGACTTTTTCAACACGCTCATGCCCCTCGTCCCTACAACATGCTCCCGTCTTCCCCCTCTCCTCTTTTCGGAGAGGGGGCTAGGGGGTGAGGTTGATTTCTACCCTGGCGTCTTCGCGGCTTTGCGCCTTTGCGTTGAGTCTTTGCTCTTGCTTTTCTTGTTCTTCTTCTGCGCTCTCCGTGTTCTCTGCGGTTAACGTCTTTTTTTCTTTTCTCGCGCTGGTCAGTCTCTCCACCACCGTCACGCGATCCGGCACATAGCGCACATCCCCATCGGCGATCGCTTTCCAGCCGAGCAGCTCGCGATACTCGTTCAGCGTGATCGCGCCCGCTGCCAACTGCCCATTCGCGATCTCCGTGCGCGCCCGCGGATCGGTCAGCGCCGTGCGAATCTCATCCAGCGGCAGCCGGAATTCGACTTCCCGCCCCGGATCGAAGAACGGCAGCACCTGCGCGTTGATCACCCGCGCGATCTT
>CALKIA010000046.1 GCA_937988705.1 uncultured Chloroflexota bacterium
CCATCGGGAATGTGCATGGCGAGAATGGATGGAGACATTAGATGCCCTTCTGTAAGAATTTACATCTGGAATAGATTACAATAGATTGTAGCAAACTGAGGCTATGCATGCCACAACGGGAGTTCACGAAAGGTAGGAGCACCCATGATCGACGTGATTGAGCGCATCAAGGCGCAGGGGGAACGCGTGACTCTGCCACGCCGCCTGGTGATCGAGGCGTTGGGTGGGTCGCACGAGCATCTGACGATCAGCACTTTGCAGGCGCACAGTCAGGCCGCCCATCCCGACCAGCCGATGAGCGATACAACAGTGTATCGCGTGCTGCAATGGCTGAAAGCCCTCGGCCTCGTTTCGCAGACCGACATGGGACAGGCGGGCATGGTCTACGCGCTGATCGACCGCCCCCATCATCATCTCATCTGCCTGAACTGTGGCGGTACGATCATGGTGGACGATGCGCTGTTTGAGTCGCTGCGGGCGACGTTACGCCAGCAGTACAACTTCAACCCACGCATCGATCACATGGCGATTTACGGCACCTGCGAGCAGTGCGCCCCGTCCGTCGCGGACGCCTGAGCGATTACACGGCGACCGGCGTTCGCTGCCCGATCACCTTGACGGTGAAGTTTTTGTGCGGGCCGGGGATCGGCGCGATCTGCGTTTTGAGCCGGTAGTCCGGCGATAACAGCGCGAGATCGACCTTGTGCACCAGTGTCGCCATGATGAGCATGATTAGCGCTTCGCCCATGCCCGCGCTCAAGCAGGTGCGCGAACCAAGACCATACGGCGCGAACACGCCCGACCGCTGATGTTCGCTGCGCGGCTCGAAGAAGCGTTCCGGGTCGAAAGTGTACGGATCACTATAGATTTCCGGCAGGAAATGCGTGACGCCCGTCGCGATGAAGACCAACTGCCCCGCCGCAATCGTCTGCCCACCAAACTCAAACGACTTCGCCACGTAGCGCGGCAGCGCTCCCGCCACCGGGTACATCCGCAGCACTTCCATGCACGCGCCGTACAGCCAGCGCATTTTGCGCAGTGCATTGAGCGTGAAGTCGCCTTCCGCGAACACGGCATCGACCTCGGCGCGCACTTTCGCCAGTAGTTCGGGCGCGCGCAGCAGTTCGTAGAGCAGATAGCCGCTCAGGCGCGGCGCATACGCCACCCCGTTGACGAACGGCAGATGGACATAGGCCAGCAGATCATGACCCCGCAGCGGCTGACCATCCAGCGCGGTGCTGTTGAGCAGCAGATCGACGTAATCGTCCTTCGCTCCCGGCTGCGCCGCGTGCTGATCAACGATGCGCTGGAGGAACGCTTCAAAGCGCCGCTTGGCGCGCTGATAGTCCGGCAGTTTGAGCAGAAACGCGGGCTGAAAGGCGACGCCCGAACCGATCAGGCGGTTGGTGAAGAAGATGATCGCGGCCAATTCGTCGCCGACTTCGGTGTTTTCGGCGGAACGGCTGATGATTTCGATGCATAGGCGTGTCAGCACATCCTGCACGCGCACCGACTGATCCGGCTGCCAGTCCGCGACCGTCGCGTTGATCAAAGCGATAGCCTGCGGCAGGTAATCGGCGAGCGTGTCACGCGAGAGGCGCGGCTTGATCAGGCGGCGGTAGTAGCTGTACTGCGGCTCGTCGAGCGTGGGTAGGTAGATGTCGCTGCTCGTCTCTTCGGCCAGCTTGCCGTAAATCGGGTTGAGCTGGAGATATTCCGAGCCGAGATCGATCAGCAGGTGATTGGCCTGCAAGCCTGCGAGGATGGTGATCTCCCGCCCCGGCACACGCACGCGGTAGACCGGCCCGTACTCGTGGTAGGCACGGGTCATAAAACCGATCGCGTCGCTGGTCAGTGACAGGGTGTTCCCCAGCAATGGCAGTCCTTTGACGAGGGGAATGGCGTGCGTCATGGTGTCCCTTTGAGCCGCAAAGTCAGGCGTCAGCTAGTTGAACTATTCAATTGAATGGGTTAAGACAGATGCATTATACGAGGATTGCGGATAATGTGCAGAGCGAGGGGACAAACTGTTGATGTCCCCTCGCGGAGTGGATTAATCCGTCACCGTGCGCAGATGGAACGACTTCGGGCGGGTGAAGCTCTCATAGCCGAGAATCGAGAGCGTGCAGCCGCGCCCGCTGTCCTTGATGCCCGTCCACGCGAGTTCGGGATCGAGATAGTCGCAGCGGTTCATGTACCATGTCCCCGTATTGACCTGATTGCCGATGCGCAGCGCGGCGTCCACATCCCGCGTCCAAATCGACGCCGTGAGGCCGTAGTGCGTATCATTCATGAGCGCGATGGCTTCGGCGTCGTCCTGAACGCGCATGATGCTCATGACCGGGCCAAAGCATTCTTCCGTCATGATGCCCATACTGTGATCAACATTCACGAGGATCTGCGGCGCGACATATGCCGTTCCCGCTTGATCCGCCGGGAAGAGCGCGGGATCGATTAACGGCTGCGCACCCTGCGCCACCGCCGCGCGAATCTGAGCGCGCACGGTATCGGCGGCGCGTGTCCGCACTACCGGGCCGAGCGTGGTCGCCGGGTCAAGCGGGTTGCCGAGCACATAAGTCTTGGTTAGATCGACCGCACCCGCCACGAACTGATCGTAGACAGCGGTATGCACGTATACGCGCTGAATGCCGCAGCACGACTGCCCACTGTTGAACAGGGCGCCGTCAACGACATTTTCGATGGCGTGCGCGAGATCGACATCCGGGCGGATATAGGCGGGGTCGCAGCCGCCGAGTTCCATGCCCGCCGCGATGAAACGGCGGCTGGCGGCGGCTTGGACGGCGTGACCACCTGCCACCGACCCCGTGAAGGCGACGAAATCCACACGCGGATCATCGATCATGCGCGCCACGTCGTCGTGGCTGGCGTGCAGGTGCTGGAAGACGCCGTCGGGCAGTCCGGCGGCGCGGAAGGCTTCGGTGAAGCGTTCCGCTACGAGCGGCGATTGATCAGAATGTTTGAGGATGACGCTGTTGCCCGCCAGAATGGCCGGAACGACCGAGTTGACGGTCGTCAGGTACGGATAATTCCACGGCGCAAGCACCAGCACCACGCCGACCGGCTCGCGGCGGATGAAGCGCTGAAAGCCATCTTTGGGCTGCGTTGGAATATCGCGCAGGGCGTCCGGCGCAATGCTGATCATATGGTGGCCGCGTTCCTGAAAGCCGCGCTTGATTTCAAACGGGCTGTAGCGGATCGGGCGGCCCATCTGCATGGTGATTTCCAGGCCGATGGCGTCGGCGTGGTCGACCATGTAGTTGACGGCGCGTTCGCAGATCGCCATGCGTTCCGCCAGCGGCGTGTGTTTCCAGGTGCGTTGGGCCGCGACCGCCGTGTTCAGCACAGAGTCAATCTGGGCGGCGTCTGCGAGTTCCCGTTCGACGTAGACCGATCCATCAATCGGCGAGATCGTGGTTTGCACTCTCGACATGATCTACTCGGGCGTCGTATAGGCGGACGTGATGCCGCCATCGACCAGGAAGTTCGCGCCGGTGACGAACGACGATTCGTCGGACGCAAGGAACAGCACGGCGTTCGCAATTTCATGCGCTTCGCCGAAACGACCCATTGGGATATGCACCAGACGGCGCTGCTTCTTGGCGTCGGTGTTCAGGTACTTCATCAGCAGTTCGGTGCGCAGGGGGCCGGGGCACAGCGCGTTGACGCGAATGTTTTCGCGGGCGTGCACCGACGAGAGTTCGCGCGTCATCGACAGAACCGCGCCCTTGCTCGCCGTGTAGGCGAGCTGCGGGGTGGCAGCGCCCAAGGTCGCCACGAACGACGCCGTATTGATGATACTGCCACCACCCGCGCGGCGCAGCGCCGGGATGCCGTATTTGCAGCCCAGAAACACACTTTTGACGTTGATCTGCATGGTCAAATCCCACACATCTTCGCTGGTGTTGATGGCATCATCGTCGTCGGCATGACTGATGCCTGCATTGTTGAACAGCACGTTCAGCAGGCCGTAGGTCGACTCGGCGGTCTGGATCATGTGCTCACAGTCGGCGGCTTTCGACACATCCGCGCGGACGAAGACCGCTTTGCCGCCCGCCGTTTCGATCTCCTGCACGGTTTTGTGCCCCGCCGCTTCGTTGATGTCGACGGCGACGACCGCCGCCCCTTCTCTGGCGAACAAGAGCGCGGTGTGATAGCCGATGCCGCTGCCCGCTCCCGTAATCAATGCCACTTTGTTGTGCAGACGCATGTTCAAAATCCCTTCGGTGTGGACGTCTAAATCTGCTCGAAATACCGCTTGCGTTCCCAGTCGGTCACCCATTTGTGGAACGCGGACACTTCAGTCCGGTAGAAGTGAGTATAGTGATCCACGACTTCTGCCCCAAAAACGCGCTTGGTGAAGTCACTGGCCGCGAACAAATCGACGGCGTGCTCCAGCGTGTAGGGCACGCGCGGCAGACTCTGTGCCTCGTAGATGTTGCCCTCGAAGATCGGTGGCGGCTCAATCTTATTCTGAATGCCGTCTAAGCCGGAAGCGAGCGCCGCGGCATAGGCCAGATACGGGTTGCAGTCCGCGCCGGGGATGCGGCATTCGATGCGTAGGCTGTTGCCGTGCCCGACGACGCGGAAGCCCGCTGTGCGGTTGTCGTAGCTCCATGCGATGCGCGTAGGCGCCCACGAGAAGTCGATGTAACGCTTGTACGAGTTGACGGTCGGTGCGTAGAAGACCATCACTTCGGGAACGTGCGCCATCCAGCCGCCCAAGAACCAGCGGAAAACATCCGAACCTTCGACCGGGCCAAGTTTGGTATCACCGACAAAGGCGTTGGCGTCATTCGCCCACAGGCTGAGATGAATGTGCGAGCTCGATCCGGCGGTGGCGTCGGGCGTTGGCTTAGCCATAAAGCTGACGCTCATGCCGAGCCGCTCCGCCAGTTCTTTGAGGCACTGCTTGAAGACGATGTGTCGATCCGCCATGGTTAGCCCGTCGGCGTAGCGCACATTGAGCTCGTGCTGGCCATGCCCCCATTCACCTTTGGAATTTTCAATCGGCACGCCGGAATACTTCAAATGCCGCCGCGCCTCGGCCGTAAACTTTTCCTGCCGCGTCCCTTGCAGCATGTGATAATCTTCGATGTACCAGCCGAGCGGCTGCAAATGGTTGTATTCTTTTTCGGCGGCCTGTCGGTAAGAATCTTCATAAGCGTAATATTCAAGCTCCGACGCCGCCATCACCTGATAGCCGCTCTGCGCCGCCGCGTCGAGCTGCTTACGCACAATCGAACGTGGGGCGACGCTGATGTTCTCGTGCGTCTTTTCGTCTTTGATATCGCACAGCACTAGCGCCGTCTTGTCCAGCCATGTCGCTAGTCGCAGCGTGTTCATGTCCGGCACGAGATGAAAGTCGCCGTAGCCGTGTTCCCAGTTGGCGAATTGATAGCCGCGCACCGGGTCCATCTCCATGTTGGTCGTGAGTAGATAATCGCAGGCGTGTGTCCCGGCGCTGGCGATTTCCTCAACGAAGAATTCGGCGTCGATGCGCTTGCCCATCAAGCGTCCAAAGTGATCGGTGAAGCCGAGGACGATGGTTTCGACTTCCCGCGCATCGACCAGTTCGGAGAGGGAATCCAAGGTCAGCATCCCATGTATTTTTGTCATGCATCCTCTATTCTTGGGCTGAGTTGGCTCGTGATCTGCCAGAACAGTTTAGGCAGTTTAGGCGACAATGCAAAAAACGGTTAACGGGGGCGCTGACTGTGGTTTCGACTTGGTTTAAAATCAGCGGATTATCAGGTTGGAGTGAGGAGGCGTGCTGATGGGCGACCCAGCCTTTGAACGCATCAGCGGGGCGGCGCTCGAAGTGCTGCTGCACAATGCGAACGGCGAACTGCCGCGCGCAGCGGGGTGGGGCTACCCCGAACCCTATACGCGTGATCTGATGATCGCCAGTCTCGGGCTGCTGATCAGCGGAAATGAAACGTTGATCGCGTCCCTGCGCCGCGTGCTGGAGGCGTTGGCCGCGAATCAGACGCGCCTCGGCCTCATGCCCGGTCTGGCGAATGATCCGCGCGACTTGGGGTCGAGCGATACGACGCCGCTCTTTCTGATCGGGCTGGCGCTGTATCGCGAACACACGGGCGAAGCCGATTTTCTGGCTGAGGCGGCGGTCAAAGCCCTAACATGGATGCAGTATCAAAGCCCGGACGGCAGCGGTTTGATCGCACAGCAGCCGACGAGCGATTGGCGCGATGAACAGTGGGTGTTGGGCAATGGGTTGTTCGTCAATGTGCTGACCTATACCGCGCTGCGCCTGTGGCAGCGCGACGCCGAGGCCGACGTGCTGCGAACGCTCATCAACCAGCCGATTGTGCGGGCGGGCTGGAAAGATGCGCATATCCACGAAGGGCTGGCGATCCCGGACGAGCCGTACTATGCGCTGTGGGCGTACAAAGTTCACAGCAGTGAACGCTTTGACCTGCTCGGCAACAGTCTGGCGATTTTGTCCGGCGTGGCATCACTTGAGAAAGCCAAGGCGATCATCGATTGGATCGAGGCGGAATGCGCGGCCATGCGGGGTCGCGGCGAACTGGCGGTCGACCTGCCGCCGTGCCTATTCCCGTATATCCAGCCGACCGACCCCGATTGGCATCCGCGTTATGCGCAGTTCAACCTGCCCGGCGAGTATCACAATGGCGGGCTGTGGCCGTTCGGCATAGGCCTGTATATCGCGGCGCTGGTGGCAGCGGGACGACTCGACTTGGCGCGGGAAAAACTGAATCGGCTGATCGAACTGCTGTGCCCCGCGCAGAACGCGCAGTTGGAGTTTGGCTTCAACGAATGGCTGCGCGCGCAGGACGGTACAGCGCGCGGTCAGGATTGGCAGACGTGGTCAGCGTCTATGCTGCTGTACGCGATTGCGGCGGTCGAAGGGGAACACACGCCGTTCTTCGACCGCCTGCGCGGTTCGTAGCAGCATTACGCGGGCATCTGCGCGACTGCTTCAGCCTGAACTGGAGTTGTCTTATGTGATTTCAGCACGAAGGCGAACATGAAGACCGCCAGCAAGCCCATCCCGCCCCAGAACAGGAAGGGAACACTTAAGCCTAATGGGGTCAGGCTGTTGCCGAGCGCGGGCGAGAACGCTCCGCCAAGGTTGCGGATCATGGTGGCGAAACCGATGGCCGTCCCGGCGTAGAGATCGGTCACGCCGTCCACTTCGAGCACGCTGGCATTGAGGATCGCCATGAACGAGTCGAACACGAGGCCGGTGGCCGCGATCACCAGCACGATGATGGAGCTGTTGACGAAGCTCAACGAGCTAATGCCCGACGAGAGGACGAGTGCGCCGAAGATCAGGAAACCGCGCCGCAGCCGGAAGCGATCCGACAGGATCGACAGGGGAATAACGGCGGAGAAGCTCGCTAGAAAGAACGCGGCGAGCGCTTGATCGGCGTCCAGCGGCTGCCAGCCGAGTGACTTGAGATAGGTGGGCAGATACCCGGTGAAGCCCGCGAAACAGGCGTTGATGCCTAACCCGCCAATGCCGAGAATCCACACGTTGCGCAGGCGGGCTACATAGCGCAGGCTGTCCACAAACGATACCCGCGGCCGCGCCGCTGCACTCGACTGCACTTCGACCGGATGGACGATCAACCAGATCAGACTCAGCGCGAGGGCGATGACGCCATAGAAAGCCAGTACCTGCCGCCAACCGCCCAGCGTCGGGGCGAGGACGCTGGTGCTGAGCAGCGGGCCGAGCATCAGCCCGGCCGCAAAGCCCGACGAAATCACACCGGAGGCCATGCCGAGCTGCCGCGCCGGGAACCACTTGCGCGCCACTTTGAACAGGATAACCGGGATAATCGCCGTGAAGATCCCGAAGAATAGGGTCGTCAGCAGCAGCGCGACGAAACTATCCGCAAAGGCGCGCGTTAGTCCGAATGTGCCCGCGCCCAAACAGCATAGGAACAGGGACGTGCGGCTGCCAAAGCGATCACCGAGTGTGCCGCCAATCAGCGCGAAGAAGATACCGATGAACGAGCCGACGCCCCAGATCAAGCCGATTTCCACCAGCGTCAGGTTGAGGTCTGCGCCGATGGTGGCGAACAGCGGCGGCAGCGACATGGCGGGCAGCGTGACGACGAACAGCGGCGTAATGGCGCATAGAATCAGGATCACCCAGCGGTAGTTGTCGCGGGTGTGATGGATGGCAAGCGGGTTTGTGAACATAGTTATCCAAAGGGTAGTCAAGCGCGGGGATTATAGCCTGTCCCAGCCGATTGAGCAATCCTGAATAGTCTCTTGTGAACCCTCAGCGCCCTATTGGTCACATAAGAGGTGTGTAAGCGGTTGTTTGAAAAAAACCGTTGTTGTGGCCTGTGTCGGGGCAAGGCAGGCCTTGCCCCGACAGGACAAATCGCGCATGTTTAAATAGGTTCTTGGCTACGCGCATGTTGAAGTCGGGGCACGCTACGCCATGCCCCGACAGGGATTGCTAACGCGCCCACGCTCGCGCCAGTGCGACCGCCGCCGAGACGGGCAGACCGCTCAAGGTGGCGTCCGCGCCGATGCGTTCCGCCAGTGGTTTGAGCGCGGCGGGGATAGCATCCTGCGCACTGAGCAGATCGATCACGTCGCCAAGCGGTGGATTTTGCGTGAGCAGGTCGGGCTGAAGTGCCAGCGCGGCGCTCATCAGCGCTTCGAGAGAGGCGTTCGAGCCGCTATTGCCGTTCAGCCGTCCGCCGATCAATGAGGTGAGCGCATTCTTGGCGGGGTCGGGCAGCGCGTCGTAGACCTGACTCGCGCCCTGCGACCACGAGATCAATTGCAGCAGGCGCTGCGCGGTCGCGCCGTCGCCGAAAATATGCGTATCCATGTTGGCGAGCGCCTCGCCCAACGCCTGCGCGCGGGCAATTTCGATGGCCTGTGTGGTGTCGGAGGCCAGATGCGCCAGTTCCAACTGCTGACCGAGGCCGTCGTAGCTGGCGAGGGTTTCCAACCGGGCGCGTTCGCCGTCGGCTTCGGCCACCATCTTCTGCCGCAGGGCTTCCGCTTCCAACTGCAAGACCTTGATGCGTTCCAGGGCCACCTGCACTTCGGCCAACCCGGACGCGCTCTGACGTTCACGATCGCCTAAGGCCTGCAAACGCGCGACTTCGTATTCGGCTTCGGCGTGCGCCCGCTGGATTTGCACCTGCCAGCCCGTGAGAGCGGTTTCCAACTCGGCCATGTCTTTGCGACGCTTGCTCTCCAACTCGACGGCATGATCGCTTTCCAACTGCTTGCGCCGCGCCTCATAGTCGAGGTTGAGCAGTTCCAGTTCGCCTTCGCGCCGCGCAATCGTTTGATCGATGGTCGAAGTCGCCGCTTCCAGCACCTGCTGGCGGGCGAGATCGGCTTCGATGCGCTGGCTTTCGGCGGACAGCTTGCGGACGGTCGCTTCTGAGATTTGAATTTGCCGTTCTTCGTCGGCAATCGCCACATCGCGTTCGACTTGCAGCTTTTCGAGGCGGAGTTCTTTGTCCGTCTGTTCGCGCAGCAGCAGTTCGAGGCGTTCGTTGCGGATGCGTTCCTCGATCAGCGCGCGTTCGGCGAGGATGCGCGCGCGTTCCGCCTCTTCGCGCTTCACTTCCTGCTGCACCTGCGCCGCGGTTTCTTCGGTGGCGCGCACGACGGTGATCGTCTTGAGGCGTTCGGCGCGTTCTTTCTCGAGCGCTTCTTCGATCGCCATGCGCGCGCTTTCGACGTCGGCATCCTGCCGCGAGCGTTCGAGCGTTCCCTGCTTTTCGAGCTGGTTCTTCTCGCTCAACGCCTTTTCGATGATGGCGGCGTTGGTGCGGGCGACCTGCGCGCCGAGCACGTCATCGGTGGAGAAGTCGCCCTGCGTTTTGGGGCGCAGCGTGATGATGCTCACGCTTTCCAGAGAGATGCCGTTTTCGGCCAGTTCGTCGCGCAGACGTTCTTTCAGCGCGGCGATGAAGTCGCGGCGTTTTTCCATCAACTGTTTGAGTTCCAGCCCGGCGGCGACATCGCGCACCACGCCTTGCAGTTTGGGGTCGACAATGCGCCGGATCGAGTCGGCGTCTACCGCTTCGCCGCTGATGGTGCGCGCCGCGACGCTGATATTCGCCGGGTCGCTGCCGATCTTGACGAAAAAGCGCGCCTCAAAATCGACATACTGTGGATCGACGGTCACCAGCGGTTCGTCGCCCATCTTCTTGACCGAGGCCGTCACGGTTTCCAGCGATACCCACTTGAGGCGGTGCAGAAAGCCGAAGACCCACGCCGCGCCGTTCACGACCACCAGCGGTTCCTGCTGTGAACTGCGCCCGCCCGTGCGGACGAAGGCCGTCCCGGCGGTAGTTTTGATGTAGTGCCGCGAATACAGGCGCAAGATCAGCCAGATCACGACGATGACGGCGACGATGAGGAGGATAATCCCTAAAACATCTGAGAACGACATGGCTGTTTTCCCTTCTCCCCTACGGCTTGAGCGAGCGCCGCAGCGTTGAGACTTCTTCACTCAATTGGCGGAGCATGGCGCGCAGCTCGCTGACTTCGTTCGAACCGCCGCCCGAACTGGCGCTGACTGCTCCTTCACCCGCCTGAATAAACTGGCCGATCCACGCATCAACAATGGCGCGATCTACGCCGAAGCGCAGCGCAACCGCCGAGGCGGAGGTTTCTCCGCGAATGACCGCCAGAATCGCGTCCACTTTGTCAGATTGGCGGATGGCGCCCCCGCGTGGCTCATAGGGCGCTTCGCGGGCGCTGGTTGTAGAGATCGGCGCGAACGAGGATCGCGCCGCTAACGCGCTGCGCCGCCGTTCGCCGCGTCCGGTGCGCGGGTCGATGACTACGCCGTAATCGCGTTCCGCCTGTTCCGGCGTGATGTATTCGCCGTGCACGTCGCGCTCGATTTCTTCGACCGGGCGCGCCATCGGATCACCGTAGCCGCCGCCCGTCCCCGTCGCCATGCGGGCGACTTCGCCGCGCTTGAGCTTGTAGCGCGCGACCTTGCCGAAGACCTTGGAGGAGCCATCGGCGTGGAACATCTCCATGTAATTACGCGACCCCTGCTGGCCGTTCTTCATGCCCCACGGCAGGAATTTGTGCCGCCCGAACGTCCCCGTAACAATCGCTTCGTCGGCGGTGATGCGGTAGTCGCGGAACACGCCGCGCCCGCCGCGATAGCGTCCTGCGCCGCCGTCCGCCGTGTTGAACGCGAACTGATCGACCATGACGCCGTAGCGCGTCTCGCATACTTCGACCGGGATGACGTAGGTTTCGCCGTCGCCGATGCAGAACATGGCGTTTTCGCCATCCCGCCCGACCGCCGCGCCCCACCCGCCAACCTGCGGTTCGACGAGGATGAACAGTTCGCCCGTGTCCGGGTGTTTGCCGCTGATCACCGTGCCGCACACGCTGAGGAAATGCCCCATGGTCAGGCGTTCCGGCACCACGGGGGCCAGCGCCTTCCACACCAAGTCCGCGCCAAACTCCATGACTTCCCAGTAGGTCGAAGTCGGGGCGGGGCGGCTGGCGGTGGCCATCGTGCCGTCCGGACAGATGACGCGCAGCGGGCGGAAGCAGCCTTCGTTGGCGGGGATTTGTGGGTCGGTCAGCGCCTTGAAGAGCACGCGCACCGCCGACTCTAAGCCCGTGCGCCCGCTGTTGATCGGGCCAGCGACCTGCGGGTGCGTGCCCGTGAAGTCGCAGATGAATTCGTCGTCGGTCACGGTGACTTTGACGCGCATCTCGAAGGGGCCGGGGTCGATGCCGTCGTCGTCCACGTAATCGACCGCTTCGTACACGCCGCGCGGGATGCGCTTGAGCGCCTGCCGGGTGAGTTCTTCGCCGTAATCGAGCAGTGATTCGACGCCATGCAGCACCGTCTCCACGCCGTAGCGTTCGCACAGTTCGCTGTAGCGCAGTTCGGCGAGGCGCAGTGAGGCGGCCTGCGCGTTCATATCGCCGATGCTCATGTCCGGCGTGCGCACGTTAGCGCGGATCATGTCGATCAAGCCGGGGACGACTTCGCCCTTGATATAGAGTTTGATGCACGGGAACTGAATGCCTTCCTGCCAGATATCCGTGCTGTCGGTCGTCCAACTGCCGGGAGCCATGCCGCCGACTTCCGTCCAGTGGGCTTTGTTGGCCGCAAAGGCGACCAGTTTGCCTTTGTAGAAGATCGGCATGGCGAGCGTTACATCCGAAAGATGCGTGCCGCCGCCGCTGTACGGGTCGTTGGTGATGATAATGTCGCCGGGGTGCAGGTTGTCGCCAAACTTGTCGATCACGCTGCGTACCGCATGGGTGAGCGTGCCCAGAAAGCCGGTAACGCCGTTGCCCTGCACGATCAGGTTGCCGTGCGCGTCGGTCAAGCCGCTGGCATAGTCCAGCACTTCGTAGATGATCGTGCTCATGCTGGTGCGCTGCGTCGCGATGAACATCTCATCGCCGATCGCGATCAGCGACTCTTTGATGATCTCCAGCGTAAACGGGTCGACTTTGATCGGTTTTGTCGCCATTTGCCTGTCCTATCCTAGAAAGCCAAACCGCTGCTTACTGCTGCTGCCCGCCGCTTCGACGTGCAGGAAACCGTACTTGTCCCGGTAGAACTGCTGATCGGGATACACGACCGTTGCCGAGGACGCTTCTTCGATCACGGCGGGGCCGGGGATCGGTTTGCCGATGGGCAGTAGGTCGCGCTCGTAGATCGTCGTGTTAACCGCGCCCGCGCCTTCGAAGTACACGGCACGCGTCTCTTTGCGCGCGCGGCCTAAGCTTGCGCCGTCCGCCTTGATCGGCTTGATCTCCGCTTTGTTGACCATGCCGATGGCCGTCACATGATAGCTGACCATCTCCAACGGCGAGTCGAGGCGGAAGGTGAAGGCGTGTTCGTGCAAATCGTGGAACGCCGCGCTGACCTGTTCCATCGCGGCGGGCGTGAGCGCGCCATTGGGCACCGGCACTTTGACCGTGTGTTCCTGACCGAGATAGCGCATGTCGGCGTGCCGCTGAATGCGGATGCTCTCGCGGGCGATATTTTCGGCTTCGAGGTTGTGCCGGGACTGCGTTTCCATCTCATCGTACAGGCCGGTGATGGCCGTCAAATCTGCGCCGTCGACGCGCATGATCCGCGTGCGCAGCGTGTCGATTTGCAAGTCGCTCATCAACATGCCGAAGGCGGAGAACACGCCGGGATAGACGGGGATGACGACCTGCTTGCAGCGTAGTTCGCGCATCATGGCGCCCGCGTGCATCGGGCCGCCGCCGCCGAAAGCGACCAGCACGAAATCACGCGGATCGTAGCCGCGCCGCACCGAGATCAGCTTGATGGCGTTCATCTTGCCGAAGTCGGAAATGCGAATGATGCCGAGCGCCGCCTCTTCGAGGCTGGTGTTGAATCGTTCGGCAATCGGCTTGATGGCCTGCCGCGCTTTTTCGAGGCTGACCTTGAGTTCGCCGCCGAGGAAGTTGCGCGCGTTCAAGCGCCCGACCACCAGATTGGCGTCGGTGACGGTGGGCTGTGTGCCGCCTTGATCGTAGCAGGCGGGGCCGGGCACGGCGCCCGCGCTGATCGGCCCGACGCGCAGCGCGCCCGCATCATCGACATAGGCGATGCTGCCGCCGCCCGACCCGATTTCGACAATGTCGATGGTCGGCACGAGGATCGGATAGCCCGCGAATTCGCGCGTGTGATCGATTTTGTATTCGGTCGTGATCTTCGGCTGGCCGCCTTCGATCAGCGAGGTTTTGGCCGTCGTGCCGCCCACGTCGAAGGCGATCACGTTCGGCTCGCCGATCAGGTCGCCGATGCGCGCCGACCCGATCACCCCGGCGACGGGGCCAGACTCGACCAGATTGATCGGCGTGCGCTTGGCGAGCGCGAAAGTCGCGCTGCCGCCGTTCGACTGCATGATGTGCAGCACGTCGCCCATGCGCTTCTGGTTGGTGAGCTGGGTTTCGAGGTTGTCGAGGTACTTCTGCGCGGTCGGCAGGATGTAGCTGTTGAAGACCGCCGTGCTCGTGCGCTC
>CALKIA010000047.1 GCA_937988705.1 uncultured Chloroflexota bacterium
GAGCGGACTATTCACGAAGGTAAAGGCGATTATGGGCGCGTTGAAAGCCATCGGCGGCGGTATCAAAAACTTCATGATTTTGTTCTCGTTCATCGTCAATCTGATTTTGATCATCGTCCTCGTGGTGCTGGTCCTGCTCATTTTCGACATCAAGAACAACGTGGCCTCGCCCCTCCTCACCGGGCTGCACAGCAGCTTCGTCGGGCTGGATGAAGCGACGATTGATTGGACAATCCCGGTTCGCGATACCATTCCGGTTGTCCTCAACGTGCCGCTGCGAACGCAAACCACCGTCGTCCTGACGCAGTCCGTTCCGCTGATCGTCAACGCCACGA
Organism: uncultured Chloroflexota bacterium; assembly: GCA_937988705.1. Classification (GTDB taxonomy): domain Bacteria; phylum Chloroflexota; class Anaerolineae; order Aggregatilineales; family Phototrophicaceae; genus Flexifilum. The sequence goes on from CALKIA010000047.1 coordinate 336, forward strand.
TCACGCTGCCGGGAGTCGGTGTGCTCAACAATGCCAGCGTGAATCTCTCGCTGCCCGCTGGACTGGAACTACCCGTCCAGCTCGATTTGGACGTCCCAATCAACGAAGAACTGCCTGTATCTCTGGACGTGCGGGCGGTCATTCCGATCGCCGAAACGCAGCTCCACGATCCGATTCAGAATCTGCGCCTGACCTTCGAACCGCTGGTACGCGCCCTGTTCAACCTGCCGGATAACTTCGCCGAAGCGACCGATTTCGCCGTCGACGCGATCAGCGGTGAGACGATCTATCTCATGGCGGACAGCGACTATTCGCGCGATCCGTGGCCGGGCTTCTCGGAGACGGCTGGCTTAGGCTACACGCTGGATGATCAGCCGGTGCCCATGGCGAATCAGCCGATCCCCACGGGATTGATCCCGATCGGCGGTATCCCCGCCCTCGACGAACTGCTGCGCCCGTACTTGTACGAAGGCGATTCGACGCCGCAAACGACCAATCAACAAGCCTACGCGAATATGCAAAGTCAGGCGGTACCACCGGAAAACTTCGATGGGAGCTACGCCCAGAGCAACTCTCCCTAGGGCACCGCGCGTCACTACCGCCCGAATTCCCGCGAGGGGCGCACACCACAGCGCCCCTCCAAGGGTGATTAGCCCCGCTTTATTCCCGTAGATAGCGTTGGTTAAAGAGTGCATAATAGGCTGACTGCGGTCAGGTTCGCGGGTTCAACCTGTGATAAAATCATTCCAGAAGCCTGTCCAGTGAGAGAAGAGAATGTCAAAGCCCGACTCCCAACCCCGCATCTGCGATTACGAAGGTTCAAATTACCGCACTGAATTCTGGGAAGGTCGCGGACGCGAGTATGAAGATCGCGTCGAGCGGATCGCGCTGAGGAAGTTACTGCCCGAATCCGGTCGGCGGATGCTGGAAGTCGGCGCAGGTTTTGGACGACTGACCAACGAATACGATCACTTTGGACAGGTGATTCTGCTGGATTATTCGCTGTCACAACTGCAATACGCCCAAGAGCATCTGGGACGCTCGCCGCGCTACATTTACGTGGCGGCGGACGCCTATAAGCTGCCGTTTCAGCCGGGGATCTTCGACTGTGCAACCGTGGTGCGCGTCCTGCATCACATGGCCGATGTCACCCGCGTGATGCAGCAGCTTCGGCATGTAGTGTCACCGGGGGGCACGCTCATCCTCGAACATGCCAACAAACGCAATCTCAAGGCGATCGTGCGCTACGCTCTCCATAAGCAGACCTGGAATCCGGATGATCTCGCCCCGGTCGAATTCGTGGAACTCAACTTTGATTTTCACCCGGAGCACATCAAACAGGAACTGGCACACGCGGGCTTTGATCTGCAGGTGCGCATTCCTGTGTCGTTCTTCCGCCTGCAAACGCTCAAAGAGCGCGTGCCGCAAGGACTGCTCGTGGGCATGGACAGCCTGCTCCAGACAACGGGACTGATGTATGCGCCAAGCATCTTCACCAAGAGCATCGCCGTCGGCAGCACCCCCGATAATCGCTCGGTGGAAACTTTGTTCGCCTGTCCCGAATGCGGCGGCGAAGTCGTGCGCAGCGGCGAGATCCTCACCTGCCGCACCGATGGCCGCCGTTGGGCGGTGCGCGACGGCATCTACGATTTCAAAGCGCCCATCGAAGTCGACTAAATGGCCGAATTCCGCAATCTCGGCGCGAAAAGCCGCCACTGGCTGGCGGAAATCGGCATCACGACGATGGACGAGATCGAACGGCTCGGCTCGGTCGAGATCTATCGCCGTCTGAAAGCCAGCCGCCCGCGCGAGGTCTCGCTTAACATGCTGTACGGCCTCGAAGCGGCCATCCTCGATATTCCGTGGCAGCACCTGCCGCCAGACATTAAAGATCAACTGCGCGCACAGATCGAATAAAGACTCAACGCAAAGACGCAAAGGTTCAAAGACGCAAAGAAGCTTTGAACATCTTCCTTTGCGCCTTTCCGTCTTCGCGTCTTTGCGTCTTTGCGTTGAATCCTTGTCTTGGCTTTACAGTTCTTCGAGATACTGCTGCTTGGCGGCTTCGTAGAGTTCGCGCAGCTGCTTGGTGATCGCTCCCGGCGTACCGTCACCAACCTTGATGCCATCGATTTCCACGATAGGCACGATACCCCGACTGGCGCTGGTGATAAAAGCTTCGCTGATGTGCGGCACGTCGCTCACGTGGATCGGTTCGCGGCGGACGGGCAGCACCCGCGGCGCGACTTCCAGCACGATCTGCTGAGCGATACCGGGCAGCACACCCGCCTCAGCGGTATACAGTTCACCAGCGAGAAGCGCATAGAAATTGCTCGTCGAGCCTTCGAGCACATGGCCCGCCGCATCCAGCAGCAGCGAGGTATAGATCCCCGGCGGCAGTGTCGCCTCGATCTTCTCGCGGTCGTGCATCCAGCCCGTCGTCTTGGCTTCGGCATTGTGACGAGCACTGTCCGGCACGGTGATGACCCGGATGCCGTTGGCGATCACCTCCGGCGGCACACCTTTGAACGGCTCAACGCTCAGGATGAAGTCATCCGGCTGATCGGCCGACACGGTGATGCGAAAGCGCACATCGCCGTACCCCGCCAGCGTAATCACTTCACGCAGCGCAGCGCGCAGCCGGGGGCGATCCAGTGTGAGGGGAATGTGCGCCCGCCGCGCCGAATCTTCCAGCCGGTCAAGGTGCGCGGTCAGCTTGAGCGCCTTGAAGGTATTAAACGTGTTGCCAACGGTATACACGCCGTTTTGGGGTTCAAACCGTGCCGCCTCATTGAGCGAACCGGCGGTGTAATCAACATTATGTAAGCCTTCCGGCGTCAGTCTTTTGATCATACAGGGCATGATTCTGTCTTTCCCCTCTTGGACTCTCTGCGTTTTCGACAATTAGCTGATTTTCGACATGATTTTATGATGTTGTGCTTGACACGACTATAGGAAAACGTTAGCATATCCAGAAGCGTTGTGCAGGAGACCAATCGTGCCAACAATTTACTGCTCGACTACCGGTATGGGTATGACTACTCCACATATTTATGTGCGGGGTCGCTTACGCTTGCCGTAAAGTCTGAGCAGGACGATAGACAAACAGAGCGCGTGACCCCGGGGTCACGCGCTTTTTATTTCGCTCAAGGGGACTCATCATCATGCAAACAATCACCATGAAATTTGGCGGGACATCGGTCGGCAGCCCGGAAGCTATCAGCAGCGTCGTGAATATCGTCGGGGAATCCATCGCGCAGGGCAACCGCGTGATTGTGGTCGTCTCGGCGATGTCTGGCGTCACCGACCAGTTGATCGGCTCCGTGCGCGAAGCCGCCGCCGGCAACCGGTGGGGCTACCTCTCCTGTTCGCAGAAACTGCGTGACCGACATCACGAAGTCATCAATCTGCTGACTGTCCCCGGCAAGAATCGCGGCGACGTTCTCAACGACATTGAAATCCTGCTCTCCCAGCACAGCGAACTGTGTAACGCCATCAACATTCTTGGTGAAGCCACGCCCCGCATCAGCGATTCAATCGTCGCCTTTGGCGAACGCTTAAGCTCACGCATCGTCGCTGCCGTCATGCGCCACGCCCGCATCAACGCTCGCGCCTTCGACGCCGGACAGTTCATCGTTACCGACGACCGTTTCGGCAGCGCCACGCCCAACTGGGAAGAAACCGAACGCCGCATTCAGGACGCCCTTGTGCCGCTGCTCGATCAGGGCATTGTCCCGGTGATTACGGGCTTCATCGGCGCGACGCCCGACGGCCAGATCACGACGCTGGGGCGCGGCGGCAGCGACTACAGCGGCGCGATCTTCGCGGCGTATTCCAACAGCAACGAACTGATCATCTGGACGGATGTGGATGGCGTGATGACCACCGACCCGCGCATTGATCGGCGCGCGCGCGTGCTGCCGAACATCTCCTATACTGAAGTGGGCGAACTGGCGTTTTATGGCGCGAAAGTCCTGCATCCCAAAACGGTACAGCCGATTTTGAACAAGGGCATCCCCATGCGCGTGCGCAATACGTTCAACGCGGCGCACCCCGGCACACTCATCAGCGAAGTGGCCGAACCGACCGACACGGTGATCAAAGCCGTCACCGCGGTGCGCAATGTCAGCCTGGTGACGGTGCAGGGCAAAGGTATGATCGGCGTGCCGGGGATCGCGGGGCGCACCTTTCTCGCGACGGCGCGCGCGGGCGCAAACATCCTGATGATCTCCCAGGCCTCGTCCGAGCAGAACTTCTGCTTCGTCGTCATGAACGAACGCGTGGAGCAGGCCAAGGCGGCGATTGAGGAAGAACTGGCCAAAGAAATCGCCCGGCAGGACGTGGACAGCATCGACGTGATGCAGAAAGTCTCGGTTGTGACGGTGGTCGGTGCCGGGATGCGCGGAACTCCCGGTGTGGCGGGGCGCGTGTTCACAACGCTCGGCAATCAGCGCGTCAATGTGATTGCCATCGCGCAGGGCGCGTCCGAGTGCAGCATCTCATTTGTGATCGATGAGACAAATCTCGAAAGCACGGTGCTGTCGCTGCACGATCTGGCGCTCGAAGCCGTCCCCGTTCTGTAAGGGCATCTAACCGCAGAGAACGCAAAGAAAGAGTTCAGGTTTTCTCTGCGTTCTCTGTCTGTAGTTAGCTATCTTTTGCCGTTAGAAGGCGAAGGGGTCGCTGTCGTCGTCGAGGCCGAGCGCGTCGCTCATGAGGATCGCGCCTTCGTTGACTTGCGGCAGACGGCTGAGGTAACGTTCGGTCACAGCGACGTTGCTGTGGCGCAGCAAGCGGCTGATCTTCTCAATTGGAACGCCTGCATGTTGGAGTGTCCCGGCGACTGAGCGGCGTAAGTCATGCGGCGCAACATGCCCGATCTGCGCGTCAGTAGCCGCCGCATCGATGATGATCCAGATGCCGTTGGGCGACAACCCGAAGCGGCTGATGCGCCCACCCTTCCAGATCCGCCGGATGAGCGGTGAAGTCGGATGGGGTGCATAACCCCCGTGGCGAATTGCCCGATTCCAGTTTTCCAAGGCCAGAATCACGGCGCGCGGCATATCGACAAAGGCGGATTTTTTGCCCTTGCCATGCACGCGCAGCACCACCCGATCATTCTGTTTGCTGATGTCTTCCCAGCGGGCAAGTGCCAGTTCTTCGCGGCGCAGCGCCATCGTACAGAGCATGGTCATGATGACGTTATTGCGCAGCATCTGGTTCTCACTGGTGGCGATCTGGCGCCCGGCGATCATCAATTGGCGGATTTCCGCAGTCGCCAACCAGCGCCCCGGACGCTGTCCCTCTTCGGCGCGCGGCATTTTGACCCGGGTCATGGTCGCCGGGACATAATCGTCGAGCCAACCCGCTTCCGCCAGCAATCCAGTCAGCGTGAGAATCGAGGCGCGCGCCTGCATCAACGCCTGCTTGCCCTGCCCCCGACTGTGCAGCAGACCCAGCCACGCGCGCAATTGCGTCGGGCTGAGGATGGATTGCAGCACGGGAATGGGCAGCGCGCACATCCGCTGGATGCGCTGTGGGCCGCGTGTCGGCTTCACACCCGTGAGATCAACCAGATACTGATCGACCCAGCGAAAATAAGCGCGGTGCGTGTGTTTACTCCCCGCCTGACCGGGCAAGACAGCCGCGAAGTTGAAGGTCAAATCAGCAGCGCCGCTCATGAGCTGAGCGGATTTATGCGGTACAGGTAAGTTTCGGTCGTTCATACCGCCGATTATACGTCGAAAACCCCAAAACAGGTCGATACGCTCACGTTTACGCTCTTGAGATACTGATTACACTATCCTATAGAGTAAGTGGACAAAGTAATTACCGCTCAGGCGAAGTTTGTGCTGGTAGAAAATGTCTGAAATGAACCTGGAAGATATCCTCAATCTAGCTGAGCCTCCAGATGCAGAAGCCTGGCACATGCTGCAGGCGTCACTGCGAGGAATTCAGAGTCAGGCCAGTGGCAGCCGGGACTTTATCGAACAGGTTCAAACGCTGTTCCATATGTACAGCATTCCCCAGTGTTTAACCCGTTATGACGGCGTCATCGTCGATATCAATGACCAGGCATGTGCCCTTTCCGGCTTCAATCGCGAAGAATTGGTCGGCCAACAGGTGCTCGACCTCGCCGTCTACAGCACACCGGAACAGCGCCAGCAGTTGATGGAGCAGTTCCAACGCGACGGCTATCTCCGCAACATTGAAGTAGTGTCGCGCCGCAAAAATGGGCAGCGGATCGTCGTCGTGATGAACTGGGATTTGCTCATCACGCGTGGGAAAAAGCTCATCCTCTCCACGCTGTACGATGTCACCGAGATCCGAGATAACGAAGAGCAACTGCGCGGGATGCACGCCATCGCCACCCGGCAGGCGCAAGAATCGGTGCTGCTGCATGAAGCGCGTACCATCCTAGCGCGCAGTATGGACTTGCCTACGTTGATCCGCGCGATCGTCAATGGTGTTGCCGAAACCTTCGGCTATACGCTGGTCAGCCTGTACTTTGTCCACGGCAACGTTCTCGTTTTGCAGCATCATTATGGTTATATCGAAACACTGGGCGATATCCCGCTGAATCGCGGCGTGATGGCGCGCTCGGTGCGCCTCAAGCAGCCGCTCTTGATTCGCGATGTGAGCAAGGACCCGGAATTTCTCGAAGCGATCCCCGGCGTGCGGTCCGAAATTTCCGTGCCCTTGTTCGTGGATGAGGCGGTGGTGGGCGTTCTCAATGTCGAATCCATCGGCCAGATTGAACTGAACGACGATGATCTCCGCTTGATGATCGCCCTCACTGAGCATATCAGCCTTGCGGTTCAGCGTGCACAGTTATTCAGCAGCCTCGCCGTGAGCGAGCAGCGGGAACGCGAACAGCGTCAATTCGCGGAAGCGCTGCGCGACACGGCCGCCGGACTAAACGTCACGCTCAACATTAAACTAATGATCAACTTGATCATGCAGCATTTACAGCGCGTGATGCCTCCCTTTCAGGGGCTGCGCGTGCTGTTGATTCAGGGTGAACAGCTGCGACTGGCGGGGCAGCGCGGCTATCCAGCGGGCAGTTTTCCGAAGCGGGGTCAGCTCGCGGACATGCAATATGTGACGGAAATGTTGGCGGAACGCAAAGTGGTTCTGTATCAGGACATCTGGGAGAAGCACGGCTACATCGCCGACCCGCCGCTCAGGGCGGTGCGCTCCATGATCGGCGCGCCGATCACGTCTGAAAGCCAAGTGATCGGCATCATGTTTCTGGACAGCAATGAGCCAAATGCCTTCCAGGAGAAACACGCCGACCTGCTCCAAGCGTTTGCCGATCAAGCGGGGATTGCGCTGAAAAAAGCGCAGCTCGACAAACGCCTGCGCCGCCAAACGAAAATGCGCATGCGGCAGGCGCTGGAGTACGAACGACAGGTATCCGAAATGCGCGCTCAGTTCGGGATCGCCATCTCGCACGAGTTCCGCACACCGCTGACCACGATTCACACGTCTGCCGACCTGCTGCGCATGTACGATGACCGCCTCACGCCCGATCGTCGCCGGGAACTGCTCGGCAAGATCAAGACGCAGATCCGGCATCTCACGCACCTGCTTGACGATATTATGCTGCTCAGCCGCGCCGACCTGATCGGGATTCAGCTCAACCGAACCGCCGTCGATCTCGATCAACTGTGCCGCGATGTGACCGCTGAAATCCAGTGGATTGCCGGGGAAAAGCACCGCATCCTGTTCTTTGGCGACGGGCAATGCCAGACTGCGTATATCGACGAAGATCTGATTCGGCGCGTCTTGATCAACCTGCTGACGAACGCAGTCAAGTATTCGCCGGAGGG
>CALKIA010000048.1 GCA_937988705.1 uncultured Chloroflexota bacterium
CGGCGCGAACGCGAAGCCCTGTACTACTACCTGACTCACGGTACGGAAAGCTACGCCGAAGCCCTCACATATTTCCCGGAACCAGTGTCGTTCCATGCCAAGCCGGATGAATATCTGGAACACATTCGCCGCGTGAAAGCGTCGGTGAATGTTCCGGTGGTCGCCTCCCTCAACGGGGCGACCATCGGCGGCTGGACGCAGTTCGCCAAGAAGATGGAAGAGGCGGGCGCGGATGCGCTCGAATTGAATGTGTATAACATCCCGACAGACGCGGCTGTCACCGGGATGGAAGTCGAGCAGATGTACATCAACATTCTGACGGCAGTCAAATCATCGGTCAGCATCCCAGTTGCAATCAAGCTGAGTCCGTTCTTTAGCAATATGGCGAACATGGCGAAGCGCCTTGACCACGCTGGTGCTGATGCGCTCGTCCTGTTCAATCGCTTCTATCAGCCGGATATTGATCTCGAGACGTTGGAAATTCGACCGAACCTCATTTTGAGCACGCCGCAAGCGCTGCGTTTGCCCATGCACTGGATCGCGATCCTGCACGGGCGGATCGAAGCGGATATGGCGGCGACCAGCGGCGTTCATACCGCCGAGGACGTGCTCAAGGTGATGATGGTCGGTGCGAATGTCGCCATGATGACCTCTGCAATCCTCAAGAACGGCATCGACCATTTCCGCAAGGTCGAACGCGAACTTGTCGACTGGATGGAGCAGCATGAGTACGTGTCGATCCAGCAGATGCGCGGCAGCATGAGTCAGATCAACAGCGAAGACCCGAGCGTGTTCGAACGCGTGCAGTATATGCGGGCGCTCACCACGTACAAACCAACGATCTGATCAATTCAAGTATTACACCCGTCACCCCCGATCACGGCACAATGTCAGTAGGGGTGACGGGTGCGATGTGGGAAAATAGCCTCATTAGAGACGCATACTCAATTCAGGAGACACTAACTTATGGCTACAGCGACAGCAGAAGCCAAATCGCGTAACGGCAAACAGACCCAACCGAAGAAATGGGTCTATTTGTTTGATGAAGTCAAGCTGGCAGAAGAAGCGGTTGGCGGTTCATGGGACGGCGTTCGTTCCCTCCTTGGTGGTAAGGGGTCGGGTCTGGCAGATATGACCCGCGCGGGTGTGCCGGTTCCTCCCGGTTTCAGTATTACGACCGAAGCGTGTAACGAATACAGCGCCAAGGGCCAGCAGTTCCCCGAAGGTATGTGGGAACAGGCGGTCAACGCCCTGCATGCCGTGGAAATTAAGGCTGCCAAGTCCTTTGGCGACCCGGCCAATCCGCTGCTCGTGTCGGTGCGTTCCGGCGCGAAATTCTCGATGCCCGGTATGATGGACACCGTCCTCAACCTCGGCCTGAACGATGACATTGCCGAAGGCATGATCAAGCTGACCAGCGATGCGCGTTTCGTCTATGATGCCTATCGCCGTTTGGTTCAGATGTTCGGCTCGGTGGTGATGGGGATTGCCGACGAACCCTTCGAAGACCTCCTCACCGAGGCGAAGAAGGAAAAGAATGTCAAGTCGGATGTCGATCTGACCGCGGAAGACTGGAAGCGCCTGACGGGTGAATTTAAGAAGATCTACGCCGAAAACATCGGCAGCGAATTCCCGCAGGATCCCTACAAGCAGCTCGAACTCGCCATTCAGGCGGTTTTCAAGTCGTGGAATGGCAAGCGCGCGGTCGATTACCGCAATGCCGCGAATATTCCCCACAACCTGGGCACGGCTGTCAATGTGCAGACGATGGTTTTCGGCAACATGGGCGAGAACTCCGGCACGGGCGTCGCGTTCACGCGCAACCCCTCGAACGGGGAACGCAAGCTGTTCGGCGATTACCTCATGAATGCGCAGGGCGAAGATGTGGTGGCTGGTATTCGTACCCCCATCGCCATTTCGAATCTCGCGGCGGAAAACAAGGAAGTCTACGACCAGTTCAATGACATTGTCAGCAAGCTGGAAAAGCACTACCGCGAAATGCAGGATGTCGAGTTCACGATTGAACGCGGCAAACTGTGGATGCTCCAGACCCGTAACGGCAAGCGCACGGCGCGCGCTGCGATCCGCATTGCAGTTGATATGGCCGAAGATGGCCTGATCAGCCGTGAAGAAGCAGTGATGCGTGTGACGACCGAACATGTTCTGCAGCTCCTCCACCCGCAGTTCGACGCGGATGCCAAGGCGAAAGCGCGCAAGGACGGCTGGATGATCGGGACGGGCGTCAATGCCTCGCCCGGTGCAGCGGTCGGTGTTGCGGCCTTCGATGCGGATCTCGCGGAGAAGTGGGGCAAGGCCGGCAAGGCAGTCATCATGGTGCGCCCGGAAACTAAGCCCGATGATGTGCATGGGATGCTCGCTTCCAAGGGTATTCTGACCTCCCGTGGTGGCGCGACCAGCCATGCCGCGGTGGTTGCTCGTCAGTTCGGTGTGCCGTGCGTGTGCGGCGCTGAAGCGCTCGACATCGATGTGCGTAACCGTATGTTCAAGGTGGGTTCGACCATCGTGCGCGAAGGCGATACGATTTCGATTGACGGCGGTTCCGGTGAAGTTTTCGTCGGTGAACTCGACCGCGTCGAACCGGATTTCGCACGTGAGCAGTATCTGCGTAAGCTGCTCGGCTGGGCGGATGAATTCCGCCGCTTGGGCATCTATGCCAATGCGGACTATCCGCAGGATGCGCGCCGTGCCCGCGAATACGGTGGGCAGGGTGTCGGTCTGTGCCGTACCGAGCACATGTTCTTCCAGGAAGAACGTCTGCCCATCGTGCAGGCGATGATCCTCTCCGCGCCGAACAGTCCCGAAGAACTGACTCAGCTGCACAAGCTGCAGGTCTTCCAGCATGACGATTTCTACGGCATCCTCAAGGCGATGGACGGCTATCCGGTCATCATCCGTCTGCTAGACCCGCCGCTCCATGAGTTCATGCCCGACCACGAAGGTCTGGCGCTGCGTGCGGCTGGTCTGCGCTTGATGGGCGATCGTCCGAACGAACTCAAGAAGGTTGAAGAGCTGATGACCGCGGTCGAAGGTCTGCGCGAATTCAACCCGATGTTGGGTCTGCGCGGCACGCGCCTCGGCATTATGCGTCCGGAACTGACCAAGATGCAGGTGCGCGCGCTGTTTGAAGCCGCCTGCCAGTTGGCGAAGGAAGGCGTGGAAGTTCATCCTGAAATCATGGTCGCGGTGACCAACCATGCCAACGAAGTCAAGCTGATGCGCGAAATGATCGTCGCCGTGGCGGACGAAGTTCAGACGGCGTACGGTTGCAGCATCAACTACAAGGTCGGCACGATGATCGAACTGCCGCGCGCGGCGATCACCGCCGACAAGATGGCCGAACACAGCGAATTCTTCTCGTTCGGCACGAACGACCTGACGCAGACGACCTTCGGCATCAGCCGTGACGACGCCGAAGGCAAGTTCCTCCTCGCTTACGTCGAGACGGGGCTGCTGCCGGAAAATCCGTTCCAGCAGATTGACGAAGAAGGCGTCGGCTACCTCATCCGCCTCGCGGTGGAAAAGGGTCGCGCGACCCGTCCCGATATCGAAGTCGGTATCTGCGGTGAACACGGTGGTGATCCCAAGAGTATCGCCTTCTGCCATGCTGCTGGCCTCAACTACGTGAGCTGCTCGCCGTTCCGTATCCCGGTGGCGCGTCTCGCGGCGGCCCATGCGGCGCTCAAGGACAAGGGTTACAAGGCGTAACCTGCCTGATTAATTAAAAGAGAAGGGCGATCCCACACGGGATCGCCCTTTTTCGTTTGCAGCGGCAGCAGCTTTCTTGTAGGGACGCGCTTGATCGCGTCCGCCGCCCCCTTCACGCTGTTCTACTGAGCTACCAACTTGGCCTTTAGCGCTGCTTAGTGCTTGACCTGCGTCAGCAGCCACTCAATCCATGCCTCGACGCCTTCGCCCGTGACACATGAAAGCGGGAAGATCGTCACGCCGGGATTGAGGATTTCCACGCCCTTGCGGAAGAATTCCATGTCGAAGGGCACATAGGGCAGCAGATCGATCTTGTTGATCACCAGCACATCGACGCCGCGATACATGCCGGGGTATTTGTACGGCTTGTCCGCGCCTTCGGGTATCGACGCGATCAGCACATTCTGGTGCGTGCCGAGCGAAAAATTCGCCGGGCAAATCAGGTTGCCGACGTTTTCCACGATCAGCAGGTCGATGGTATGCAAGTCGAGCGCGGGCAGGGCTTGCGCCAGCATCACCGCGTCGAGATGACAGTCGCCACCGGTATTAATCTGGACGGCGGTCGCGCCTGCCAGCTGCGCGCGTTCCGCGTCGAGACTGGTGGCGATATCGCCATTAATCATACCTACGCGTACGTTCTCCGCGAGGCGCGTCACCGTCTGTTCGACGAGCGACGTTTTGCCTGCGCCCGGCGAGGCCATAAAATTGAGCGCGAACACGCCCGCTGCATCCAATGCAGCGCGGTTGGCGGCTGCGATCCGGTCATTCGCGCTGTGAATCTTCTCCAACACGGGAATCTGAGTGGTCATCCGTGGCATCCTCTACTTCTATCGATTCAACGTAAAATTCTTCACCTGCGATCACGTGGACGCGCATACCGCCGCACGCGGGGCAGGTGAGATCATAGCGACTGGCAATGGGGTACTGCTCACCGCATGCCTGACAAGCCAGCACCGCTGGAATCCGCGTGAACACCAGCGTTGATCCCTCGGCTGGCGTGCCTTGAGCGATGATGTCCCAGTAGAACTGCACTGAGTCGTCGATCATGCTGGATAGCTGTCCGATGACGAGGCGCACTGTCCGCACGCGCTGCGCGTTTTCGGCATAGCGCAGCGCAATCTCAAGTACATTGCTTGTGACGGCGAGTTCATGCATGCCGCGCCTGCCCTTGGTCTATGCTTCCCCTCTCCATTTGGAGAGGGGACTGAGGGGTGAGGTTACTCATTTCGTCACTGGCAAAATCAGCGCCGACGGGCGCAGCTTGTCGTGGTAGATCGTCTGGTGCGCGACCTGAACCGTGCGGCACGCGCTGTAATAATCGCTGGTGCCGAGGTTGCGATTCCAGTGCGGGTGAGCGCCGCTGGAGACCTGTAAGCGGATACTGTGCCCGCGCTTGAAGACATGCGCCGTCGCCCACAAATCGATCTCGACGCAGAGTGTGCCGTCCGCCTGTCGTTCCAGTTTGCCCGGTTCGAGGCGGAACAGACCCTCGCAGATATTCAGCGAGCGTTTATCCGGCGTGACATCGCACAGCCGTCCGAAGAAGTCGGTGTGTTCGAGATCCGACTGCGCGTAAAGTTCTACGTGCACCCGCCCGATCACCTCGATCGGTTGTCGCAGCGGACTGGTCGTGTAGGTCAGCACATCTGGGCGCGCTTCAAGCGCATTGTTGTTCACCCGCCCGCCTTTGATGCTGAAAATCGCGCCGCCGACCGCTGGCGTGGGGTTGGTCGGGTCGTAGATGTAATGATCGGGCTGTGACAGTTCGTGGGGCAGTTCGGTCGCGAGTGTCCGCCCGGTTTGCAGATAGTACCGCGTCGGCGTGGAGGGCGGCGGGAAGCTGTCATAATCGCGCCACTCGTTGGCGCCCATCACGAACAGGCGCACGGGTTTTTCGCGCAGGCGGCTCTGTTCGCCGCGTAGATAAGTGTCAAACCACAGCAGACCTTCGCGCAAATCCGCCATGCTGATGATGGCCATGAAGTGATGCCAATTGCCGATGGTCAGATACGGGTTGCGCCCTGCCTTGACCAGCGCTGCGTAATCATCCAGCAGACCGCGCAGGAAAAAATCATACCAGCCGCTCATCAGGTGAATCGGCGCTTCAATGTCGGGCAGGCGCATTTTGTCGAGATTATCGCGCCACAGGTGATCGTCGGCCTGGCTGTACTCGATCCACTCTTGAAATGGCGCGGTGGTTGCGCCCAGTACGATCTCATCGGCTTCGGACACGGGCAGGTGGAGCAGGGCAGGCTGAATCGCCCGTTCGATGTCGTTCAGCACGGTGAACCATTTAATCGGGTTGCGCGTATGGCGGTTGCGATCCAATGTTTGGAACAGCGATAGCCAGCGCAGCGCCAAGCCGAGATCGAGCGCGCCGTCGGGATAGAGTATCTTGTGGAGCTGGGTGCTGGTGATGCTCGGCACGAGGGCTTTGACGGCGGGGTTTTCCGCTGCGATCAGCCATTGGACGATGCCTAAGTAGCTGCCACCCCATAGACCGATCACGCCGATTGACCACGGCTGCCGGCATAACCATTCGAGCGTCGCTGTGCCATCCTCGTTCTCGTTGAAGTACGGGTTGAAGCTCCCCTGTGAATCGAAGCGTCCGCGCGTATCCTGAACGAGCACATGGTAGCCGCGTTCGGCAAATCGGTGTCCGAAGAATTCCAGCAGCAGCCCGAACAGGCTGTGCCGTGTATTCCGCCCGTAAGGCGAACGGATCAGGATGGTCGGGACGCGCAGCGGCGTCGCCGGGGCGTAGTGATCGGCGCTGAGATTTACGCTGTCGCGCATCGGGACAACGAGATTGCGCTCCACGGTGACCCGGTAGCGCGGCGGCGAAATGCGCAGGATATAAGCGAACAGCTGGCGGTGATAGCGTCGAATCAGGAGTCCGATCACCACCAGCGCTGCGATCAAATTGCGTAGGCGTTTCACATTCGTTGCTCCGCCACCTGCATGGAATTGCGCCTCAGCGGCAGGCGGTTCAGACTGCGCTTAGGGTATTTCCATTGTAGCACTTAAGCGCCCGTGTTGGACGAAGTGCGAGAGATAGATCGACATGAAATGGCTGTTGATCGGCGCGCAGGTGATGCCTGAATTGCCCAGCGCCGCTTGCGTGGCATCGGTGTGCAGCGCCATGTAGTCATCTCCGTTCACGCCCATCATGCGCCGCGCGAAATTGAGGTGGAAGAAGGGCAGCAGAGGGCATAGGGGATTCGTCGCGGGATCTGCGCGCTGATCCATCGTTTCGACCCACTCGGCGAACGGCAGTTTGACCGACGGGTAGCCGACCTGCGCCGCGAGGTCGAACACGCCGCTCCAGTTGACGGGCTGTGGGTTTAGCAGGTGGAAGACTTTGCCCGCTGAACTCGGTTGACGTGACAAGTAGATCATCGCTTTGGAGACGAAATCGACGGGTGTCATGTCCATGTTGGCGCGCACATCCGGCGCGAACCCGGTCTGGATCGAGCCGACAATCATGCGGGCGACAAAATCCTCTTCGTTGGAGATGCCTGTGCGGCTGTCGCCTACGATTAAGCCGATGCGGTCAATGGTCACCGGGATGCCGCGGTCGCGCGCCAGCCGGACGAGGCGTTCCGCGACGTATTTGGTCTGGAAGTAGCCCACTGCCGGACATTTGTCTTCGTCGAGCTCGTCGTCTTCCGCGCCGCCGACGGGTTCTTTGTAGTCGAGTAGGATGCCGAGGGAGGACACATAGTGCAGGGGCTTGGTGTTGACTGTGGTTGCCAGTCGCAGCGCTTCGTGCGTGCCGCCGACGTTCGCGGATTCAAGATATTCATACGGAGCGATATAGCTCAGCTTACTGCCACAGTGATAAATCACATCGACCGCAGCGCCAATCTCGGTAAATTCTCCCGGTGTCAAGCCGAACAGCGGATTTTTTAAATCGCCGACCACGGGACTGATCCGCGCAGCCATCCACTCTTCCCATAAGGCGTAAGTTTGCAGATTTTTGCGAATGCGGTCGAGCGCGTTGGCAGAGTCCGCTGCCCGTACGAGCACATACGCCGTTGCCGCGGTGGTTTCCAGTAATTCGCGCAGCAAGTACGCGCCGATAAAACCGGTTGCTCCCGTCAGGAAGAAAGCGCGGAGGGGCGCATCCAGGGCGATCATTTCTCCGACCGGCTGGATCGCCGGATCGAGACTTGCTTGAGCATCTAAATCGTTCGGGGTCATTATCACGCCTCATCAGGTTATCTGCCTAAACGTACCGCTTTTTACGGGAGTGAATTAGTGCTGAATAGAAATCAACACCCCTGATGTTTGTCACACATGTCTATTTACATGGAAATGGATGATCTTTATCCGCTGAGAATATTCGCTGTTCCGAGCAAAATGAGAGTAATTCTAAGAGGGGGTTCTCGATGGATATGCAAAAGCCGCTGACGATTTTAGGTCCCGTGGACACGGCGTTTTTTTACGTAGATAGCCGGGAAACGCCGATGAATATCGGTGCGGTGACGATTTTTGATGGCAAAATTGATTTTGATCAATTTGTGGCGCTCATCGACTCCCGCATTCATCAAATTCCGCTGTACATGCAAAAAGTGATTCAGGCGCCGCTGACGTTGGGGCAGCCGACCTGGGCGTTTGACCCTGACTTCTCGATTGAAAACCATGTGTTCCGCCTCCAGCTTGATGCGCCGGGGTCAGAGGAAGATTTACGTCAGCTCTCCGGAGCGGTGATCAGCGCCATGCTTGACCGGGCCAAACCGCTGTGGGAAGTCTATTTCGTGGAAGGACTGGCCAACGATCGCAGCGCCGTCATCCTGAAGATTCACCACTGTATGGTCGACGGTATGTCCGCCATTGAGCTGTTCATCCTGCTGATGGATATCACCCCCGAAGTGAAACAGCCGGGGCAGAAGCCGGAATACACGGCGCCCCCGCTGCCGAGCGCGCCCGAACTCGTGGTCGAAGCTTTTCGCCGCGATCTCGATACCAAGCGCTCACTTATCGACAAGCTGGGGCACGAAGTTTCGTTCTTTAGCTCGATTTTCTCGGATCGCGAGAAGCGCCGCCGGACGTTTGTCGGCATCGCCAACCTGATCAACGACAACCTCAAGCCGATCAAGAAGCTGGTCATCAACGGAACAAATTCCGGCCGGATGCAGTTGGCGTGGTCAGAATTCCCGCTGGATGAAGTCAAAGCCATTCGTGCGACGATCAAGCATGCCTCGATCAATGATGTGATGCTCACCGTGCTCGGTGGGGCGATCCATCAGTATATGCGCCGTCATGGCCTCACGCCGGGGCAGAATTTCGTCCGCATGCTCGTTCCGGTCAATATGCGCGAAAAAGAAGAGAAGGGCGAATTCGGCAATCGTATTTCTGTGCTGCCGATGGACGTCCCGTTCCACCCAGACCCGATGGCGCGCCTGTTGGCGGTGGCCGATTACACGCAGATGATGAAGCAGTCGGGGTTGGCACACGGCCTCGATATGATCCTTACGCTGCCCTCGCTGGCCCCGTCGCCCACGCAGCCGCTGATCTGGCATGTCGCTCCCGCCGCCTTTGCGTTACTCGCGCATATGTGGTCGACCAATGTGGCCGCACCGCCGCTCCCGCTTTATCTTTTGGGGCATAAGCTGCTGCACGCTTATGGCTTCTTCCCGCTGAATCCGGGCAATGGACTGGCGAACGTCATCATGAGCTACGACGGCCGCATCACCCTCACGCTGGTCAGCGACGAGGCGATCATCCCGCATATTCTGGAGCTCAACGAATACGTGCAGGCCGCCTATACGGCGCTGCGCAAAGCCGCCAAAGTGCCGGAGATCAAGCCGGTCACCGTCGAGCTGCCCCCCGTCACTGAGACAAAACCGGAATTGCCTTCGAACGAAGCGCAGGTTGCAGCAGTCGTCATCAGTGAGACGACGGTCACCGTTGAAAACTTCACCACCCTTAACGGTAAAGCGACCGCTGCCGCCGTTGAAAAAGCGCTTGATGTGCAGACCTTGGTGATCGATGTGTCCGAGCCGGTCGCTGAGGCTCATGCCGAATTCGTCGAAATCGATGTCGTCGCCGCCGATGCGGAGCCTACCACCGCCGCCGAAGTCACCGCGCCATCGGAAGCCGAACCAACTTCTGATCTGCCTGTCGCCGCCGAAGTTGACACAGTACCGACCGTCCCGGTGGCAGCGGTTGATCAGCCGGTGTCCGAAACTGACCCTGAGCCGTCGCCGGAACTGGCGGCGGAGGTTGCAGCTGTTGCTTCGGCTGAACCGGTCGTCGCGGTAGAAACTAAGCCGCAGGAGAAAGCCAAGCTGTTCTCGCAGGCCTGGGCCGAGGCGCTCAAAGAGGCGATCAACAACAATCCGGCTTACTACCGCGCTTCGACGCGCTGGGAAGCCGGACCGCTCGCCTTTGTGATGGAAGCCGATATCCGCCATGGTTTCCCGCAGCCCGCCGCCGTCCTGCTCGATCTGGATCGCGGAGTTTGCAAAGACGCCAACGCTGTGCCGCTTGAAGATGTGCTGAGTAAAGCCGCTTTCGTCCTCGAAACGGATTATCAACACTGGATCAGCATTTTGACGGGTAAATCGCAGCCTTTGATGATGCTCATGCGGGGAACGCTTAAGCTGAAGAAGGGTTCGATGGCGAAGTTGATGCCCTTTACGCAGTCGGCTCAGGAGCTGGTTCACAGCGCCCAATCGGTTTCGTGACAAAAATCACAAAATAGATCTTACAAATCACGCTGACGCTGGAGCGTAGATTCGCGATAATCTAAGTTGAAATGATAAGCGCAGATTGATAAGGAGCGCGATGTTATGACGACGAAGACCCCGGTCCGTCAGAAGAAAGAGAAAGCCGTGAAACCAGTCGAGACACCTGCAGTCGTACCCGTTGTGGATGAGAAACCGTTCGATTCTTTTATCGAACACCAGAAGAAAGCAATTGAAGAAGCTGGGAAAGCCCTCGTGTCGCTGCTCCCTGAAGATTTCAAGGAACACGGTCAGTCGGCATTCAAAGAAGTGATTGAGGGCTATCGTAAACTGTTCAACGCAGCCATCGACGAACTGATCGACACGATGGAGAAGGCGAAACTTCAGAAGCCGGAAGCAGAATCGGCTGAGAAGGAATTGACCCCTGTACCATAAGCCTGCTGCTGGACCCCGTTTAACTCCTCAACTATGCGCCGGATAGTATCTCCACTGTCTGGCGCATCCTTTTTTATTCGAGTTGCCCCCAACCGCCGCCACCGGGGGTTTCGATGCGCAGTCGATCCCCGTTTTCCACGCTGCCCGTCCATTTGCTGCCCAGGGTTCGCGCCTCACCCGCATGGATGAGTGTATTGATACCGCACTGACCCGCACTCCCCCCGGCGAGGCCGTAAGGCGCTAACCGCCGCCGCTCACTATTGATGGTGACGGTCGCCGGACATAAAAACTCATACTCCCGGATCACGCCGTCGCCGCCACGGGCCGCACCCGCGCCACCGGACTCCGCCCGCAGGCTGTAAGCTGTCACGCGTAGGGGTAGGGCATACTCCAGCGCCTCGATGGGTGTATTGCGGGTGTTGGTCATGTGACTGTGCCGCCCGCTCAGGCCAGCGCCCGCCGCACCGCCACCATGCCCGCCCGCGATCGTTTCGTAGTACACGAACGGTTTGCCGTTGTACGAACCGCCGACCGTGATATTGTTCATCGTCCCCTGACTCGCCGCCGGAATGCGGTCGGGCAGGGCTTGCGCCAGCGCACCCAGCACGGCATCGACCACACGCTGCCCTGTTTCCGTGTTACCGGCCGCCACTGCCGCCGGAAAGTCCGGGTTGAGCAGGCTGTGCGGTGGCGTGATGACCAGCACGGGCTCGAAGCAGCCGTGATTGACCGGAACATCGTCTTTCGCCAGCAGGCGCACGCAGTACCACGTCGCCGATCGCACAATCGCGGTGACGGCGTTCAGGTTGCCCGCGACCTGCGGCGCGCTCCCTGTAAAATCGACCACCAGGCGCGAGCGGCTCACCGAAATCGTCACGCGAATCGGGATGTCGTAATTGCGCTGGCCATCGCCTTCCAGCGCATCGCTGAAGGTGTAGACGCCGTTCGGGATGGTGGCGATCACGGCCTCGGTCATGCGCCGCGAGGTTTCCAGCAGCGCCTCAGCATGTTCGTTCACTGCGCTGCTGCCATTCGCTTCGATGATGGCCAGCAAGCGCTTTTCCCCGATGCGCTGCGCGGCGAGCTGCGCCTCAAAATCGCCGAGGCGTTCCTGCGGAGCGCGGCTGTTGGCTGTCAGGAGGCGCATCACCGCTGCATTGCGCTTGCCCGCCTCGATGATCTTGATCGGCGGGATGATCAACCCCTCTTGATATAGTTCTGTACTCAGGGGCAGCGAACCCGGTGACATGCCGCCAATATCGGCGTGATGGGCGCGGCTGGCCACATAGAACTGCGCTAGGTTGTCGACAAACACGGGCGACACCATCGTCACATCGGGCAGATGCGTGCCGCCCGCATACGGATCATTCAGCACGACGACATCCCCTGGCGCGAGCGCTGGGAAAGCGGCCACCGCGGCTTCAACCGAGGCGGGCATACTGCCGAGATGCACGGGGATGTGTGCCGCCTGTGCGATCATCCGGGCGTCGGCGTCAAACAGGGCACAGCTAAAATCCAGTCGTTCGCGGATGTTGGGGCTAAAGGCGGCGCGTTGCAGCGTCACGCCCATTTCTTCGGCGGTCGCTTCAAACAGGCTGCGAAAGACGGCGAGGCTAATCGAATCGACGGACATTCAGTTTCCTTGCGGCTGCGGCTGGACGACGAATTGGCTGTAGATGCTTGGTGTTTGGGCGATCAGCGCGGCGCTGTTGGCTTGCATCGCTTCGCGCGTGTAGCCGGGGATCCCGTAGGTCGTGACGGTGAGCGCTTGCGTCACCGCCTCGATCTCGAACTCCGTCCAGCCGAAGGTCTGCGCGACGAGGTAGCTCCCCTGCCGCAGGTCGGCGTCAAGGACACCGCCCGCCAACCCGACTGGATTGTAACCCTGTTCCGCGAGCTGTTGGTTGACGAACCCGGTCAGCAGGGTGTCCCGCGCGCGTAACGGCAGCGTGTTGAACAGTGCGCGCAGCTGCGGCGTGATGAGGTCGTTTTGGGCGGCGATATTGATCGCCGTCGGGCCGAGCGGCGCATCAAAGCCCACCGCGCCCGTCGTGATCTCAAAGCTCGCGACCGGAATTTCGACTCCGCCCGGCGCTTCCCGGTAGAACAGATCATTGACGAACGTGCTGTGAATATCGGCGGCCACGAACACCACGTTGCTGATGCCGTTCTCGACAATGAAGCGCAGTAGGGCGGTGCGTTCGGCGGCATAGCCCTCGAAACGGTCGGACGCGTTGACCACGCCGATATTCTGAATCGGTTCCGGCACCATGACGAACTTCCACGTCACGCCCGCCGCCTGCGCCGCCAGCAGATCAGCTTGCAGGTCGGCCAACTGCGCCGCGCCGAGCATCGTCCGCGTAGGGTCGAAGGCGGCCTGCTCAAAACTGGCCACCGCTTCTGGCGTTAGCTCCGTTGTCTCGGGGAGTTCCGCATCGCGAAACGAGCGCGCATCGACCAGGAAGAGCGCGGCGTCGCGGCCAAACGTGCGGTAGCGGTACAGGCGGCGTTCGCCCGCTGTGCGCGGATCGCCCGTGTCACCATAGACCTCATCGCGGCTGGGGTTGTACTCCTGAAAGGCTTGTAGTCCGTTCTCAAACAGCGTCGCATCGTTGATCAGATTCGCGGTTTCGCCTGTAAAGCGGCGGTTCGACCGGGGCGGCGCGCCGCCCGCGAAATCGTTCGTCACTTCGTGATCGTCAATCATCACGTAGACCGCCGTTGCCGCGCGGAGATCCGCCAGCGTATTGACGCCGAAGTGCGCGGAATACACCTCATCGTGCTTCAGGCGAAACTCGGTCAGGGTGGTGGCTTGTCCCGCTGTGACGGCTGGGCTGGGATAATCCGCGTAGATCGTATCGCCGTGCAGCACGAAAAAATCGAGATCGCGCTCGTCGGCGTTGGCAATCGACGGGAATGGCGCGAGATCGCCACGCCAGTCACCAGACACGCCGAAGCGCAAACCCGTCTGCGCGCCGAGTTCAGCGGGTGTGCGGAATGTGCCGCTGCTCGTGACGCCAGTCGGATCGGTCGCCCGGTAGTTGTACTGCGTGCCTGCCGTCAAACCCGTCACTTCGACCTTGACCGGCAGCAGCGGTTCGCTGACCTCGGCCGTCAGCGTTGCGACCATCTGGGAGAAAGCCGAATCGGTTGCCACTTCAAACGTGACTTGGCCGACGTTCGCGCTGCGCGTCCACAACATGACCGACGTTTGATCGACATCACCTGCGGCTACCCCGTTCGGCAGCGTGGTCACCTGGGCTGTGACTGTGCCCGTCAACAGCGCCCCGATCAAGCCGACCAGCACTAGTGTTTTGCGCGCCATACCATCACTCCCTGTGCGGTCAATAGATTTTTTCCAGAATGAGGTTGAAGTACGTATCGACTTCCGCCGCCCAGCCGACCGGGATGTAAGTGGTGCTGTCCGGTTGGACGACGACCGCCGCGCCCACGAACCGCGCGCCGGGGTACAGTTGGGCGCGGTCATAGAACGTCATCTCTTTGTTCCCGCCCACCGTTTGCACGGTTACATCCGTGCTGGCTTCATTCGGGAACGTCGGTTTTTCGACCATGCCGATCGCCTGTACGCGGGCGGTCACCGCTTCCACTTCGCGATCGCGCAGCGCATACCCGTAGCGTTCGGCGTGCGCCTCGTGGAACAGGTTCACATAGTTGATGTGATAGGGCACGGTCAATTCGTAGGCTTGCCCGACGTAGCGGACATCGATCTGCGGCGAGAACACCATCTTGTCGGGCGTGAAGCCCTCGGCTTCGAGATCGTGATGCGCCTGCCGCAGCAGTTGATCGAACACCACCATCATGCTCATCGGGGTGGAACCGAGCACAGATTTGCTGTAATCGACCGTGACATCCGCGACCAGCAGACCCAGCGCGCACAACACACCGGGATGCCGCGGGATGATCACGCGGGGGATGTCCAACCCCTCGGCGACTTTGCAGGCGTGTAAACCGCCCGCGCCGCCGAAGGCGAACAGCGAAAAGCGCCGCGGATCGTACCCGCGTGCGATGGAGACGCGCCGAATCGCGCGGTCGATGTTGGTGTTGGCGAGGCGAATGATGCCCGCCGCTGCGTCATTGACGGACAGATGCATCGTCTGCGCGAGCTGCGTCAGCGCCCGCTGCGCTCCGTCGAGATCCAACTGCATCGTCCCGCCGAGGAAGTAACGGCTCACCAGTCGGCCGAGCACGGCGTTCGCATCACTCACGGTCACTTGCTGACCGCCGCGCCCATACACAATAGGGCCGGGATCCGCGCCCGCGCTTTCCGGGCCGACATGCAGCACGCCGCCGCTGTCCAAGCGGGCAATCGAGCCGCCGCCTGCGCCCACCGTCTCGATATCGATTACACGGGTGCGCAGTGGCAGCCCGTCGATTTCGGAATCGGCGCGGCGAATGGGGATACCGGGGCACAGCGCGACATCCGTCGAGGTGCCGCCCATGTCCAGCGTGATAATGTCGGTGTAGCCCGCCAGTGACGCCAGATGAAACGCGCCGATCACCCCGGCGGCGGGGCCGCTCAACGCCGTGAGGATCGCCTGTTTGCTGGCCGTCCGCGCGCCGATCACGCCGCCATCCGACTTCATGACGCTCAGTGTATTCGGGGGGAGCGCGCGCTCCAATTCGCCCAGATACTTGCTCATCACCGGGCGCACATACGCTTCGAGCGCGGCGGTGCTGGTGCGCTCGTATTCGCGGAACTCCGGCAGCACATCCGACGACAGCGCGATCTGCTCATCGGTCATCTGCCCGCGGGCGATGATCCGGTCGCGGATCTGCCGCTCGTGCACCGGATTCATGTAGCTGTAGAGCAGCGAGACCGCCACCGCTTCTACGTCGAGCGCTGCGATGGCGTCCAGCACGCGTTCCAGCGCGTCGCGGTCGAGCGGCGTCAGAATTTTCCCAGTGTGGTCGAGCCGTTCCGGCACTTCGTAGTTGTGTTCGATCAGCGACGGTGCGATCTGTGGATGCAGCTCATACAGCCCCGGTCGATTTTGGCGGCCGATGAGCAGCAGATCGCGAAAACCCTCCGTGGTGATCAAGGCGCAGCGGGCGCCTTTGCGTTCCAGAATGGCATTCGTCGCCACCGTCGATCCATGCGCGATCCGCTGAAATACTGTCAGGTCACCGCCGCTCATGTGCCGCAAGCCCGCGAGCATGGCTTCGGCGGGGTTGCCCGGTGTGCTGAGCAGTTTGTGAATTTTGAGCGATTGGCCGTCGCTGAGGACGAGATCGGTGAATGTGCCGCCAATATCAACGCCGATGATCATAAGCTGGGGTGCTTTCGTTAGCGCAGTAGAGGCAGTATCGTAATCGAACGTGCCACGCCCTGCAATTCCTGAGTGTAAGCAGATTCGCCGGGCAGCACCGCATACAGCTTCAAACCGCTGGCGCGGACTTCCCGCAGCAGATCGGGGTGGGCCGCGCCGACGTAACCATCCGTCAGGATCAGGACTTTTTTGAGCGCGGGCTGGGCCGTCAGGGCGTGTACCAGAATGCAGTTGATGTCCGTCCCCTGCGTGGTGCGAATCTGTGCCTGCCGCAGTTGCTGGATCGGCAGCGGTTCGACTTTGGTCGAAAACTGGAAGACCAGCGCTTGACCGTGGGCGACATAGGGCAGCAGCAAGCTGAGTAAATGCGGCAGCAGTTGATTCATCGAGCCGGACACGTC
>CALKIA010000049.1 GCA_937988705.1 uncultured Chloroflexota bacterium
TCCTCAACACGCAGGTGTCGTGGGATAGCGAGTTTTATCTGTCGGTGGCCACGGTGGGTTATGACGATCCCGAAGTCGCGCTGGTGGAGACGCCGCGGGGCGACTACAGCATGAGCTATGCCTTCTTCCCCTTGTACCCACTGGCGATCAAGGTTGTACGGCTGCCGTTTGCGCTGCTGGGTATGACGCCGATTGCCGCCTCAGTCGCCGCGGGCGTGATCGTGTCACTGTTGGGGACGCTGGCCGGGATGATCGCGCTGTATGACATCGTGCGCGAAGAACTTGGAGCAGACGGCGGTCTGCGCACGGTTTTCTATCTGCTCATCTTCCCCACGTCGATGTTCTTCGCGGTCGTTTATACCGAGGGTTTATTCATCGGATTGGCCTTTGGCAGCCTGGCGCTGATGCGACGTAAGCAGTTCGTGTGGGCGGCGATGCTGGCAGCGTTGGCGACGTGGACGCGTTCCATCGGGGCGGTGCTGGTGATGCCCATGCTGATCGCGTGGGTGCTGGCGTACCGCAATACCGGGCTGCCGCTGGATAAGCGGCGTCTCCTGTTTCAACTGCCCATGCTGATTCTACCGATCATCGCCTATGGGTTGTGGCGGCTCGCGTATGGTGTGCAGTTTGACGCGGTTGAGGAGTTCTGGTTCGGGAATCGGCTGCTAGATATCCCGCTGACGCTCGATTTCTGGGCCGGCATTCTGGAACGCGCACGGGAAAATGGCCAGACAGCGGTGGTGGTTGGGCTGCAAATCGCCGCGACGATCCTCTCGCTGTTGAGCATTGTGCTGTGCTTCCGGCGTTATCCAGAACTCGCCGTCTTCGGCTTTCTTGCGCTGCTGATTCCGTTCACGGCAGGGGGGACAAGCACGCAGAGCACGCTGCGCTATGTGCTCGTCGTGCCGACGTTGTTCGTCATGCTGGGGCGCTGGGGACGGAACGCGAGCTTTGATCGTGGATGGACGGTCGCCAGTATTTTGCTGCTGGCCATGGAAGCGTACCTGTTCAGCTATGACCTGTGGGTGGCGTAAGCCGTAATAACTGGATCGTCGGGCCGCGATTGATCGCGGCCCGACGAAGAATTGTGTTAGCCGCCGATCAGCGGCAGTACGTACTGATCGATGGCGTCGTCGCCTTCGATTTCCGGCAGGCCTTTGATCAACGTCCAGCGTTCGACATGTTCGGCGCTGGCGGCTGGTGCGAGGCTGATGATCGGGCTGAGCGTCTCCAACTCCAGCATGAAATCGTTGGCGAACACCTCAACGCTGCTCCCTAGATCCGGGTAAACCGCGCCGTCCACGTACTCAAACTGTTTGATGAACAGATGCCCTGCGTTCACATACGCCGCCCAGCCACTCGGGACGGCCGCGCCGAGCTTGATCGGCGTGGAGACATTCGGATTCTGCGTAATGCGGATGTATTTGTGACCGAAGCCAAAGCGCGGATCCGAGAGATCGACATATGGCCAGATGGCCAGGCTCGACGTCGGCAGCAGATCTTCGGGATGCGAACCGCGCCGGGGCAGGGGAACGATGGCGGTGCCGCCGGGATTTAACACCGACAGCGCCCAGACTGCTAACTCTACATTCCACAGCGTGTGATTGATGAGGCGATGCACCAGTTGGATCTGCGCTGCGTCGGCTGACAGCCGAATATCGATCTGCTTCTCAATGCCCGCCTCATCGGTCGGCTGCATGAGGCGCGCAAAGTCGCCGTGGTCTTCGATGGTGATCGGCGTGTTGTCCGGCGCGTTGGTGCGCCCGCTGACTTCGGGCGCGTGCCACAGGCGATGTCCGCCGTACAACTTCCAGACGCTGTGATCCGCCGGGATTTCCAGCGGATCGGCCTGATAAAACTCGTTGCGATCGCCGATGAAGCCAAAGCGGATGATGCGCGGTCCCACATCGCCGGTGATGATGAGCTCGATCACCCCATTGGTGAGACGGTAGCAATTGGCGAGAGCGCCATAACTCACGCGTTCAAGGTGCATGGTTTAGTTTCCCCGTAATTGGAGATACGCTGCCACCCACACGAGCGGCGCGTTCCAGTTGATCGTGACTTCATTAGTTGACCAGGAGCCGATCACATCCAGGTAGCGTTTGGACGCGCCGAGCGCGTTCATGTTGGCGGCGAGGGCATCCGGATCCGTCGGGTTGCCGTTCGGGCCACCCGCGACCACGCCGGGCGGTGGCGGCGGGAATTCGCCCTGATTCGCCCAGAAGCGGTGATGCGGGTGTTCTAGTGAGCGCACGCCGTACCCCGAAATGAAGCTGAAGCCGAGCGCATTGCGCCCGAGCAGATAGTCCATGCTTTCGGTCACACCGTGCAGGTAGCGCATGTCACCGGTGAAGTCGTGGGCCAGCGCCATGAGGATCGCGTTGTTGAGCACATCCGAGTTCGAACCCCACTGGTAGTTATTCGCGCTGATCGCGACGCGGTAGCCTTCGTTCTCCAGCAGCAGCAGATAGTTATCGGCCGCCGTGATGATTTGGCCTTGCAGCGCGCGAAGGTCGTCGCCGCACAGATCATTCGGCACCATCGCCAACGAAATCGTCCCCAGTGCCGCCGTGCTACCCCACGACATCGATCCCGACGCGCCGCCGTTGACGTTCGGGAACGCGGTGTAATACGGCGACGCGGTGAGGAAGTCGCGATAGGTCGGTTCGCCCGTCGTGATGAATAACTCGGCAGCCGCCCAGTAGAACTCGTCGTCCACGCGGGTGTCGTCGTAGTTGCCGCCGCCTGCGCCGGGGACATTACCTGCCAGCATGATCGGATTATCGTTCGCGGCGCGCCAGGCCGTCTGGGCGACGGTGAGGCAGCGCGCGGAAAACTCCGCGTCGATCTCCCGCCAGATGCGCGCGCATTGGGCGGCGGTCGCCGCGACGTTCAGGGTCGCGGCGGTCGACGGCGGGAAGAGGTAACGCCCGCCGGTTGGGTCGGCGAAATCACTGTTGTTGTCGTAATCGGTGGGCGGCATAAAGGGCAGCCCGGACCAGTTGGCATCGTGCAGCTTGTGATGTACCATGCCCGCCAGTGGTTGACCCTCCGGTACCTGCATCGCCAGTAGAAATTCCATTTCCCAGCGCGCTTCGTCCAGCAAGTCGGACACGCCGTTCCCGCTTTCGGGGATGTTCAGCGACTGATCGGGGAAGGCGTTCGGCAGACGTTCGTACAGGTTGAGCAGCGTCCACAGCGAGATGCCGCCATTGACGACATATTTGCCATAGTCGCCCGCGTCGTACCACCCACCGCGCGCGTTTAGGGTGTAGCCACAGCCGTCCCATTGCCCACCTTGCGGATCGGTGCCGCGCCAGCAGGTAACCGCGTCATCCGTGTTGTGCCCCGCGGCACGTGCCCATTGATCCCCCGCGTGCTCGGCGTCCAACTCGATGCCGCTGCGGTTGAGATAGAAATAGCGCGCTGCGTCAAACGGAAGCTGCGTGTACAGATCGTCTTCGACAATGCGGAAGGGCTCACTGGCGATGGTGTCAATCAACAGGACATACGTGCCGGGAGTCGTCACTGCGGAGAAATCGACCGTCTGCACGTAGTCGCCGGAGGCCGCATCCAGCCGACCGGGGGATGTAAATCCGGCGGTTACTTGCTCATCGGTCTCAACGTTGATGAGCACCCACACGGTGCCGTTAGTGCCGGGACCCGCCAGCATGGCGTACTTAGGGGCGCTGGCGAAATAACCAACTTGATTCAGACTGACGTGGCGTTGAGCTACCACTTCAACCGGTTCGGGGCGTTCACTGGCCATAGGAATATCCGTTCTGCCAACTTCGAAAAAAAGACCAGTGCCGAAGACACTGGGATTGTTCCACGATTGGTCGTTCGTATCGGCGAACGACCAGATCAGCTTGACGTTGCGATCTTGCGTGGTCGCGCCGTTCATCTGCGCCTGAAAGCCGATTTCCAGCCCATGTTCGGGCGTTAGGTACGCGTTGATCGGGACGGCGGCTTCGAGGCCGTAACCCGTCTCGGTCGCAAAGATGTACGCCTGTACTTGACTGGCGGCGCTGTTCGTTCCGGTCACCCTGATCGCGGTCGGATCGGTGTTGCCGAGGTCGCCGGGCTTGAGGTTGATTTGGAACATGCCAGCGCCATAGACGCTGGCGTAGCGGTCATCGGAGAGGTTCAGGTAGAATTCGAACGAATCCTCGTTCCAAAAATCGCCGGCATGCTGATCCGTAATGATGTTTGAGTCGTCGGTCGTCATGGTGATATAGAAGTTCTCGGCATCGGCGGCGACGGCGAACGTAAACGCCGCATTCTGGGTGGGATCAGGCGACGGTTGATTGCCCCGAGCCACAGTCGTGGTCGGTACGCCCACCCAATCATCTAGATTGCCATCGAGCGTGATAGCGACAGGGTAGGGAATATACACAACTTCGCCGGTGATTTCATCGGGGGCAAGCGCTTCCTGAGCACGGAGGGGCATGGTCAGCGCGAGACCTAACAGCAGCAAGGAGGCAAGTAATAATAATCGTTGCATCGGATAAACTCCCAAACGGCATTATTTCCGGCAAGGAAGAGCAGGGACGCGCTGAAAGGCATCCCTGCTCCGGTAGTTAGTGGAGGATGACCGATACGTGACAGTCCGTGCGGTCAGTCACGAGCGGCACTGTATCGCCCTCGATGACCGCCCCATCAGCGGTGATCGCTACGCTGTTGCCCGGGCCTTCGCGCTGGACGGTGATGTGATAGGTGACGCCGCGATACTTACGGCTCGCGCTGAAACCAGGCCATGCGCTGGGGATGACGGGCGCGATCTGCAAGCCGGTGAGCGTGGGGCGAATGCCGAGAATCCACTGCGTGATCGCCACATAATTCCACGCCGCCGTACCGGTCAGCCACGAGTTTTTGGCTTCGCCGTGCGTCGGTGCGTCTTTCCCGGCGATCATCTGCGCGTAGACATAGGGTTCGCAGCGGTGCAGTTCGCTGATCGTCTCACGAGC
>CALKIA010000050.1 GCA_937988705.1 uncultured Chloroflexota bacterium
AATCGCGGTCAGTTGTTCGATCAATTTGTGAAGGTGCTGCTCGGGCGGGAACGGCTGGTGAACAAAGAGACGGGCGCAGTGACGACTGAAGGGCAGGCGCTGCTCACGGGGTTGCAGCGCGTTGCGTATGAGATGCAGATCCGGCGGGCGGGAACCGCGGACGACGGCGCAGCGAGCGCGGGCACGGCGCTGGATGTGGCGGCGGTGCGCGGCATTCTGAACGAACGATTGCTGTATCTGGCGGTGAGTACCAGCATTCTGACCAGCGGCGATGAAGTTCGGTTCAGTCACCAGCTGCTCCAAGAGTACGTCGCCGCCCGCTATATGGACGGGGAAATCCGCGCCGGGCGGCTTAAGGCGGCGGACATCTGGAAGCCGGATAACTGGTGGGAACGGACGAACTGGGAAGAAGCAGTAATTCTGTTGGCCGGGTTGTACAGCGACGACTGCACGCCCGTTCTCGACTGGCTGGCAGACGCCAATCCCAAAGTCGCGGTGCAGTGCATCCTGCGCAGTGGCGCGCATACGCCGGATGTCACGAAAACCCACCTACGCGACCGCTGGCTTTCACGCCTGACCGACCTCCAGCGTGATCCACAGCCGCAAGCGCGGGCGGCAGTCGGGCGGGCGCTTGCCTCATTCCAGATTGACGGTCGAATGGCAGACAACCGAAAAGGCCTGAGTTTGCGCGATGATGGACTGCCTGATCTCGATTGGGTGGAAATTCCGACTGGTGAATTCATCTATGGTGAAGATGAGACGGAGAAAAAGTCGAAACTGCCTCGTTTCTACATCACACGATACCTGGTGACCTACGAGCAGTTTGGTGCGTTTTTGGCGACTGCTGACGGGTTTTATAATCCGCAATGGTGGGAAGGCTTGGCAGCAGATGATGACCACAAAGAACAGCCCGGTGAGCAGCGGTTTAAGGTCGGCAACCACCCGCGTGAAAATGTGAGCTGGTACGACGTAGTTGCCTTCACACGCTGGTTGAGCGCGAAACTCGGTTATGAAGTGACATTGCCAACCGAGCAGCAGTACGAGCGTGCAGCGCGCTGGACGGATGGGCGGGAATATCCGTGGGGAACAGATTACGTTAGTGGGAACGCGAATATCGATGAGACCCACAGAAATGCCGGTATGTACTACTTGCAGGAGACATCGACTGCCGGCGTTTATCCACAAGGTGCATCGGTCGAGGGTATCCACGATTTAAGCGGCAATGTGTGGGAATGGTGTTTGAACGAGCGTTTCAACCCTGAACGGACAGGCTTAGAAGGCAGCGAGTCCCGGGTGCTAAGGGGCGGTTCGTGGCTTGGCAATCAGCTCAGCGCGCGCGCCGTGTACCGCATCGACTCCAATCCGGTCGCTCGTTCTGTCCACGCCGGGTTTCGGTTGGTGTGTTCGTCCCCCATAGTGACCTGACCTAGAACATCCACCTCACACTATGCCGTGAACATCGTCCTCACCCGTAGCAGCGAGCTGTTATGGTGTGGTAGATGGCTGGTCAATGCGTATAGATCGCTTGATGAAGGGGACAGATCAGGCGTGAAAAAGCGTGTAAAAACGATTACGAGGCAAGCAGCGGCGAACGCCAGCCGAAGCGGCGTGGGGCGGCATAGATAAGTGATCCTCTATGGAAACCGTTTCCCAGACAGCAGCATTTGCTGTAAGCGAACGAAAATGAGCTAATGTCTTTCATCCACCCGGACAGATGTCCTCACAGGGCACACCATCGCCATCCCCATCGCGTTGTCCGCAACCACAAACGTTCAGCTGATAGTACGCTTCTTCACACGATGACATCGCAGGGCAAGTTTTACTGCAACTACATGTGAAACCCCCTGCCGGAGCAATTGGTGGATTTACACCGGGCATCGAGATTGCTGTGGTCGGGTAGGGCTGAACAATCACTATCGGCGCTTGGGTTGGCGGTCGCGGCGTCACTGTGGGCAGTGTTTCTGCAACGAGTGCGCTATAGATGTAAACCTGTTCACCCTCAAAATCGATCCGATACCACAAACTGTTTCCTGCATAGACTTCGTCACCGTCGATTGTGCCGGTTGCCATCACCGCATCACCATATCTCAATTGCGACACTGAAGCGCATTCTCGTTCGGCACACGTTCGCAGATTGGCTGTGCTGCGCGCGTACAGCAGGTGAGGTCGGATGGATGTTACCGGCTCGCTAGTTGGTGTACGCGTTGGCATAGGAGTCGGCGTGAGTGTGAGGGTAATGGTTAGGCTTGGTGTAAAGGTAGCGGTTGGCGTTACCGTCGGAGCCATGCTTGTCCAAAGCGCAGCCAGAGTCTCTTGGACGGCGGCGTTGGTGGCATTACCCTCCGCTACGCGAGTTGCCACGATATCCGGTGTCCGTGTTTCAGATGGAGTGTTAGTGGGGGTGAGCGTCCAAGTCTCAGACGGCGTAAAGGTTGGGCTCGGCGTGAACGTATCAGTTGGCTGTGGCGTCAAACTCGGCAGTACAGCCAGCGTCGGAAGGCTGGCAACGCTGGATGATTTCGGTGTACACGCTGAGAAAAGAAGAAGGAGCGTGGCAAAGACAATAGCCTTTGTGCGCATCGATGTCCTTGCTGCTTCTAGTCTGCTACAACTAGAAGAGATTTTTATGATAACAAAAACTATTGTAAGTTGTTTCTCTTGTTCAGGGACGCCTCCGATCTGAATTAGTTATGAAAATGGGTGAATGTGGAAAAACGGTCAGCAAAGGTATACTGATCGGAGAAAATTACCCAAGCGCTCCGAGGCAATATGTACCATAACTATTCGGTATTGCTCTAGCAACCTTGATCTAACTCCATCACAGTGGTGCATACAATTTACCTTACATTCTCAATCACACAGAGTGCGACATGAAACGAATACAACGGAAATACTTTACTGCAGGCGTTCTAGCTCCTCTCAGTTTTATAGCGCTTGTCCTATTGTTATGGGCTCCGACTGGTTGGCGAGTTGGGTTTATTGTTGATGGATGGAACGCTTTCCTGTCGATTGAACAATCGAGTATTGATCGCTACATCGTTGCCAGTCGCCCTTTTACGCATGTTCCTTGGTACATTGCTTATTGGTTATCACCGGGACAATTTGTAGGAACGAACATCCTTACTGCATTCCTTATCTTCGCAAAGGGTTGGCTGTGTTTTCAGATCATGCACCAGTTGACAGAGAAAAATGTCTTGTTTTCCTACATGGTTGCTGTGCTCGTTGTTTTGTTTCCTGCTGACAGTGGGATTTTTTACTTGGGGGCGTTAGGCATCCATTGGGCACTTTTCTGTTTCTTGTTCTCAGTTCACCTCTTCATTCTCTACCGAAAAAAAAGGCGCCTGTCATTGCTTATTGCTGCTTGGTTGATGCAGATGCTTACTGTCGGTGTGTATGAAATCAGCTATGTCTTTATCGCGTTTATTCCATTTGTACTCATTGTTTTCGCGGGATCGTTGTTCTCCCGGCAACGACTACGTTGGATCACGTTATGGTATATCGTCCCCTTTATTTCCGGAATTTGGTATCTCTTTTTACTCGTATTTGACTCAGGCGCAGTTGGTTATCAACTGAGCTTAATCAATGCGGCCCCGTCACAATCGTCGATGTTGACTGACATATTCCGCATCTATCGCATTCATTTATGGGATGGCTGGAATATCGAGAATGTTGCGTTGAATACTACCCATGTGTTGTTTGCTCTGGCAGCGGGAGGAGTTGTATTTTTTACGTCTTATCAGCTTGGTTTACGCGACAAAGAACAACCTCTGTCGCATAAACAACTTATTCAGCTTGGATTAGTAGGCATCATAACGATCTTTCTCGGCGTTTTGTTATATTTGCCAACATCTGAGCGCGTATCGACGCTCCGGACATTCTATTACTCTTCTATCGGCGCTGGACTATTGATCACTGTAGTAGCGTGGGCGGCAAGTCGAATTGCCGGGGTCTATCGTTTCATAGTTGTCGCAATTCTTGTCGGCAGCTTGGCATCTGTGGCTACCTACCGATTACTCGATCAGCATCGCCAGTATTGGCAAAAATCAGAGGATCAGCAGTCGCTGATAACTGAAATGGCGCAGGTAATGGGGAGGCTTGAACCCGATACACATATCGTTGTGCTTGACGTCTCCGCCAACTCCACAATTCGAACTCTCTTCAACAGTATGTTTTTTGATATCGTAACACGTTTGATTTACCAAGATTCTACGTTGAGCGCTGCTCTATGTTTGTCAGTTGAGCTCAGGAATGCATGCTCTTTTACGCAGGATAGTTTTGTTGAGACAGCAGCGGGAAAAAGGCCTCTTTCATCGCCTCTCAACACGCTAATCGTGTTGGAATATGATGTTAGTTTCCAAGTTGTAGACGATCTTACGCGGTATGGTTTATCTGACCCGGTTGGGTATGAACCGTATGCACGCATGGATCCTAATGGGCCAATTCCTCCGCGTATCGCAACTATGTTTCCCTAGCGGCGTCTAGCTCTCGTCAATTACTTGATAAGTTATGCAAATGGGCACTTTCGTAAGTAATTCTGCCTGAGTGTCCTGTGTGCTTATTCATCCCTTTTCTTAAGCACTTGGGCCAGGAGTTTTTGCGGCAGCGGCATATTCGTTTCTTTGTCACGTAGCGGGTCACCGATCTCGTGCAAAAACTTCTCTGCTTGTGTGAGCAGACCTAAAGCAATTTGGATACCGTGTGACTCGTCAGACACCTGAGCTATGGTGAAAAGCAAATCCGCAAGGGAATTGAGCGCCTGTGTCAAATCATAAGGAGCGTTTGCGCGCGACAGCAACTGGATAGCAGTTACGAGGTGTTCGAGCGCCTGCTCGAACTGGCGCTGGTCGCGGTACATGTCACCCATGCTGTGCAGCGTGAAGGCTTCTGCGCGGGTGTCGCCGACGGCGCGGAGGAGGGGGAGTGCCTGCTGATAGAAAGCGAGGGCCTGCTCGAACTGGCGCTGGACG
>CALKIA010000051.1 GCA_937988705.1 uncultured Chloroflexota bacterium
CGGTTGATCAGCTCTTTGATGCGCCCGGTGATGAAGAAGAACTGCCGACTGCGCGCGTCCTCTTGATAGAAGCCTTCGTCGCCGCTGCGAAACCAGCCGAACTTGAACGTTTCGGCGTTGGCGTCCGGGCGCTGGAAGTAGCCCTGCATCACATTGTGTCCACGGATGCAGATTTCGCCGCGTTCGCCTGTGCCCAACTGCTGTCCGCTCCCCGATGGGTCGAAGATCGCCATCTCGTTGGGCGCAATCGGACAACCGATGCTCGGGTAGCCGTGGTCGAGCAGCCAGTGCGTGTGTTCTTCGGGGGACAGGTCGATGGGCAGGAAGCACGAATAGCAGGTCGTCTCGCTCAAGCCGTAGCCGTGCAGTACGGGGATGCCGAACTTGTCCTCGAAGGCTTTGACGAGGCTCATGGCGAGCGTTCCCGCCCCGCACACGATGTGCCGGAAGCGCAGCAGATCGGCACGGGTCACGCCGTCGCCCCAGATCGACGCGCCTTTCGCCTCCTGCTCCGCGGCGTAGTCGAGCGCGAACTGCAGCAGGGTCGGCACGACGCTGACGATCTGCACGCCTTCGCGGGCGATCCGCTCCCAGAAGTGGCGGCTCGAATACGCGCGGTTGAGCACCACCGATGCGCCCGCATACAGCGGCGTGATCAGCGTGACGACGATGCCGTTCACGTGATGGATGGGCAGCACGTTCATCATGCGCTGCCCGCCCGTGATCCCCTGCCACTGGCAAATGCCCTGCGCGTCGATCAGCAGATTGGCCTGGCTGAGCACCACGCCTTTGGGCGCGCCGGTCGTGCCGCTCGTGTAGACGAGCAGCGCCTCGTCGTGCAGGGTCGGGCGCTCGATGGTGGACATGAACGTGTTCGGGCGGTTCGCGATCTCGTCGTGGAAGTTGAGGTACTGGTTCGACGCCCCGCCGATCACGACGATCTGCCGGATGTTGGCCGCACCGAGTCCCGCGTCGGCGTCGCCATTGATGATCGCCTCTGCCCGTTCCAGATATTCGGCACGGGCGAAGCACACCACCGCCGCGCTGTTGCGCAAAATAAAGGCGATGCGCCGATCATCCTCGCTGACGTTCTGCGGCGCGACCGCCGCGCCGATCAGCCAGCAGGCGAAGTACAGGATCACCGTGTCGCTGTGGTTGTAGGCGATGGTCGCCACGCGGTCACCGCGCCGCACGCCGAGATCATCGTAAAGGAAGCTCGCCGCCTGATGCACCTTCGCGTTGAACTGCGCATAGGTCAATTCTTCGCGGTCGCCGTGCGTGTCATAGTGGATGAGGAAAACTTTGTCGGGCGTAACGGTCGCATGGAGGGAGAGTAAGTGGCGCAGGTTGCGCCACGGAACGCTGACATGTTCCGGCGCGACGCCGCGCAGCGTCTGGGCGGCGCGGAGGTTTGCTAAGGTTTGGGCATCAAGCATCTAATTTGCACCTAATTTGGCTCAATAAATCGGTAGCTATTCTAACCTCACCCCTAAATCCCCTCTCCCAAGGGCGAGGGGACTTCAAATGCACCGGCTGTCTCCCCTCCCCTCTCCTCTAGGAGAGGGGCTGGGGGTGAGGTTGCCTTTTACCGCGGCGGCAGGCGTTTGCGTTCCTGGGTGTCACCGGGCTTGAGCGCGGGTTCGTCGCGCTTGAAGATATTCGATAGGTCGACGCCGTAGTAACGCGCGGCGCCGATCAACAAGGCGACGGCCGTCGCTTCGTCGAGATTGCCGACGACGGGGAGCACATCGGGAATGAATTCGAGCACGCCCGCGGTGGGGTTGAGCAGATACAGCGCGGCCAGCGCACCCACGCCTAAGACCGTCACATTCTTAATGATGTTCGCCATGGCGATACCCGCCTTTCGTATGGTTTCCGGTTGAGTATAACCACCTTTACGCAAAAGCGGAGGGTTCGTTGCAGGGGCTTAAGCGCGCACGTAGCGATCCACACAGCTGCGCACGTCAGACGAAACGCACGGCTTGTAGAGCACACCATCAGCTCGGCAGTCGCGCACATAATTGGGGTCGCGGACGCGCTGGCCCGCACTGGTGAGGATGACCGGCGTCGCACAAATGCGCGGGTCGGTTTTGATGCGCTTGCACAGCTCAGCACCGCTGATCTGCGGCATCATATCGTTGAGGATGACGAGATCAGGTTTGTGCTGGTAGATGAGATCTACCGTGTCGGCGTTGCTGACACTTGTCAAAACGATATGCTGCTCACGTTTTAGCATGAGCTCTAAAAGCTGTAGTGACACAGCGTCGTCATCAACTACCAGCACCAGCGCCATAGACATAACTGTCCCCGCGGCTAAGCATGTTATCCATTATAATGGAGGTTAAGCATTGTCGATCTAGATACTTTCTTGATGCTGGTAACCTTCGTACACTTTCGTAACAGATCTATAACCGTCTACAAACCTGTTCGGTGAAACCGTCCGTCGAAATCGCCCCATCGGGGTGAATATCTGCCGTATGATAACCGGATTCGAGCGCGCTGCGAATAGCACTTTCTACCCTGTCCGCCGCCTCAAGCCGATCCCAGTGATGCCGCAGCAGCATGGCGATCGCCCTAATCGACGCGGTCGGGTTGGCGATGCCCTTGCCGGCAATATCTGGCGCGCAGCCATGCACCGGTTCGGCCAGTGCGACGCCTTCACCCACGCTCAATGACGGCGCGAGGCCCAGACCGCCACCCCACGCTGCCGCCATATCCGACAGAATGTCGCCGTACAGATTGGGCGTCAGGATGATGTCAAAGCGCGTCGGGTCTTTGACCATCCAGTAGGCCGCCGTATCGACGAGGAGTTCCTCAACCTTGATTTCCGGATAATTCAGCGCGACTTCCAGCGCCACCCGCCGGAACAAACCATCGGTTTGCAGCATGACGCTTGCCTTATGCACGACCGTTACTTTTTTGCGCCCAGTCTTGATCGCCAGTTGGAATGCTTTATGGGCGACATTTTCCGTCGCCTCGCGCGTGATCACCTTTTCGGAAACGCCCATGCGGCCATCGTCTTCGGTGTGCTCGTGACCGATGTACAGGTCTTCGGTCGATTCGCGCACCACCAGCAGATCGACACCCTCCCGCGCGGTCGGCACGGGCAAAAAGCGTGTCGGGCGTAGCATGGCATACGTCTTCAGTTCGCGGCGCAAACGCACCACGGGCACATAGTAACCTTCAACGGGATAGGACGGTGAAGCGGCTGCGCCAAACAGCACGGCACTGCATTCGATGGCCAAGCGGAGCGTGTCATAGGGCAGGGGGTTGCCTACTTGCAGGAAGCAGTCCCATCCGGCGTCGGCTTGACGGATAACCACGTCGGGCGCGACAATTTTGAGGACTCGTACCGCTGCCGGAACGACCTCGTGTCCGATGCCGTCACCCTCAATTACGCACAGATCCAAAATGATGTACTCCTAACCAGCGACTTCAATGGTTTAAGAACCTTGGCAAAATGATTTAGTTCGCTTCGAAAGGAATATATTTGCGTGTGATCTAATGGCAGTGTAGGTTAATTGTGACACGTTAACTAGCTTTTGTCGATGCAGTTTTTTCTTAGGGTGGGGTATGCCCTGTTTACCCCTCCACCTCCGCACCCATGCCATTCGCGGCCGGATAGCTTGAATATTTGACGCTGTTCTTCCCTCAGCGATCACCCTGTAGGGCGTCCGTGGGCGGCGGCTGCGCAGATGCGCCCCTACCAGTGCTCGATTCTTAAAAGTTTCCCGTCCGCAACCCACGTCAGCAGGGCGCGAGGAATTGAAACTTGGAAGGCCTGCTCTAGGGCACGCCCATACTATTCACCATGAACGCTTCTTGCGCGGAAAACGGCGCTTCACCGGGCGCGGGCTGCAAGCGCCGGTATCCACCATCAACGCCCAGGTCCCACGCTTGAGTGTTGTCACGGGTATACGTTTCCAGCATGCGCAGAATCTCGCGCTGCAGCCGTTGATCGAGGACGGGGAAGACGACTTCCACGCGATTGTACAGGTTGCGCCGCATCAGGTCGGCGCTGCCCATGTAAATCCGCTGATCCGGCGGCGCGTTGTGGAAATAGAAGATGCGGCTGTGTTCGAGATAGCGACCGACGATGCTGCGCACGCTAATGTTCTCGCTCAAACCGGGGATGCCGGGACGTAGACAGCAGATGCCGCGCACCATAAGATCCACCTGCACGCCCGCCTGTGAGGCTTCGTACAGCTTGCGGATCATCAAATCTTCTTCCAGTTGATTCATCTTAAAGATCAGGCGCGCCTCTTTGCCTCCCCGCGCAGCGGCAATCTCGTGATCGATCAGCTCGGCGATCGCTGGGAGTAAAAACTCGGGTGCGACGAGCAGGCGTTGATACGTGGTGGCGGGCGCGTAGCCTGTCAAGCGGTTGAAGAGCTTGGAGGCATCATCCGCGATCACTTTGTTGGCGGTGAACAAGCCCATATCGGTGTACAGGCGCGCCGTCGCCGCGTTGTAATTGCCTGTGCCGAGATGTACATAGCGGTGGACGCCGTCCGGTTCGCGGCGGACGACCAGCGCGATCTTGGCGTGCGTCTTGACGGGCAGTTCTTCCACGCCGTAGGTGACGTGAATGCCTTTTTCATCCATCTGCCGCGCCCATTCGAGATTATGCTCCTCGTCAAAGCGGGCTTTGAGTTCCACCAGCACCGCGACCTGTTTGTTGTTGTCGCGCGCCTCCATGAGCGCCTGCACGACGGGCGAATTCCGCCCGACGCGGTAGAGGGTCGCCTTGATCGCCAGCACATTCGGGTCGCGCGCGGCCTGTTGGAAGAACGCTTCGACGGGCGCGAACGAATCATATGGGTGATGTACCAGCCAATCGCGTTCGCGGATAGCATCGAAAATGCTGTCATATTCCATCAGCGCGGGCATCTTTGGCACATACAGCGGAAATTTCAGATCGGGGTGATCAATGCCCATCAGTTGGAAGAGACTGGCCCCGCCCAACGCCCCGTTGACGCGGTACAGATCGCGATCTGGCACGATTTCCAGATGTTCGAGCAGACGGCGCAGCGCGCGCTTATTCACATCGTCGGGGACGGCAAGGCGCACAATCGAGCCAAAGCGGCGCTCCTTGATGCTTTCCTCGACAATATCGCTGATGTGGAAGTTGTTGTTGTACGGGTGATCTTCGCGCTCATTCTCAAAGTCGATGTCGGCGTTGCGCGTCACGCGAAAGGGCACAAATTCGACGACCTTCATGCCGGGGAACAGCAGATCGAGGTTTTCCGCGATCAGATCTTCAATCCACACGAAGCGTTCTTCGGCGGGCGGTTCGCCACCGTGCTTGCGCACGATTTCATTCACATTGATCAGGCGCGGCATGGTATCCGGGATTTTGACGCGGACAAATTCGTCCTGCTCATCCGGTTCGCCCTTGCGCCGCAAACAAATCGCCAGATTCATGCTCAAATTGGAGATGAATGGGAACGGGCGCGCATGATCGACGGCCAGCGGCGTCAGAATTGGGAAAATCTCTTCAAAGAAGTTTTCGCGCATGGCGTGGCGATATTCTTTGGGCAGGTCGCTGACCGCTTCGACGACGACGCCGTAATTACGCAGCCGCGCCAGCAGATCGTTCATTAATTCGCGCTGCCGCTGCATGAGCGCCAGCACGCGCGCGCGCACTTCTTCGATCAGCACTGTGTAGGGCACGCCATCCGGGCGATTGCTCGGCACATTGAGCGCCAGCTTCTTATGGATGGTCGCCACGCGCACCATGAAGAACTCGTCGGTATTGCTGCTGACGATGGCGAGGAACTTGATGCGCTCGAGCAGCGGCAGGGATTCATCTTCAGCCTGAGCGAGGACCCGCAGGTTGAAATCGATCCAGCTCAGCTCTCGATTAATGTAATTGTCTGAGTTGAGTTCGGGCGCAGTCTCGAGGTTAATATCAAAGCGCATGGATCGTACCTTTTCCGCATGATT
The DNA here is from genome assembly GCA_937988705.1 of uncultured Chloroflexota bacterium. Classification (GTDB taxonomy): domain Bacteria; phylum Chloroflexota; class Anaerolineae; order Aggregatilineales; family Phototrophicaceae; genus Flexifilum. The sequence continues at coordinate 5,947 of CALKIA010000051.1, forward strand.
CCATCCATCTTATCCACTTGTTTGCCGCCTGTAAAGCATTTGGCGCAAGCTCAAAACACGATGTTTGGAATTCGCAGACTCAGCGAATCAGCTCGCTTGACCTGCAGCTTGCAGCGCCTTCTTTTGAGCCATCCTCCCCCCAAAGAGGCGGTTGAGCGCAGCGAAACGGGGCGAAGTTATGCATACCGAGTCAATACCTAACAAACAAATCGCCCGACTCACCGTAGAATAGGAGTGCCTGAACCGACCACCTCACGCAAGGGACGCCTATGAAACTGCCCATTCGACCGATCACCGCACTGATTCTCAGCGGAGCCGTGCTGCTCATCGTGATCGCTGCGGTGGTTGTGCTGCCCCGGGTGCTGCCCGCGTCGAACGCCACGACGGCGGCACCCCGACCCACGACCCGCATTCTGATCGCGCAGTTCGCCAATAATGGGAGCAATTTCCCGGTCACCGACGAATGGCGCGCGGGATTGGAACAGAGCATTGCCCAACTGCCGCCCGTCGGCGTCAACGTGCAGGTGCAGATGCATAACGGCACGATCAACACACGCGAAGAGGCGCTCGCCCTGAGCACTCAGCAGAACGCGACGCTGGTGGTGTGGGGCAGTGCGCAGCTCGGCAGCATCGACGCGCAATATGTGGTCAATGCGAGCGCCTGCGTCCACTGCACGGCACAGCCCGTCGCCATTCACGAATGCACGCCGGTTGACCGCGCCCACTTCGTCAGCACGCCCGACGACAAAACCTATGCGCTGAGCACCCTGCTCGGACTGGCGCTGTACTACAGCGATCAGATCGAGGTGGCGCTGTCCCTGTTCAATCAGGCGGCGCGTTCCGGCCCGGCCGCCCGCGCGGCTGATCTGAATCTGGCGGCGATCTATCTGTATCGCGGCGCGGCGCTGCAAGAACACGGTCAAATCAATGAGGCGATCAGCAGCTATAACCGCGCGCTGACGCTCAACCCGGACGATCTGTGCGCTCGCGTCCAACGCGCCGCGCTGTATGACGCTTTACAACTGTGGAATGAGTCGATGGCGGATTACAACACCATCGTGAATACCGCTCCGACTGACGATTGGGCGTACCGCGCCCGCGCCGTCAGCTTCCGAGCGCAGCAGCTTTACGACTCGGCGCTCAACGATTTGAACAGTGCAGCGCAGTTGGACGCCAGCGATCCGGCCAACGCCTACTGGCGCGGCGCGACCGCCTACGCCATGAACGATTATGCCGGAGCGGTCACGCAGTTCAGCGAAGCGCTTCGCCTCGCGCCGACGAGTGCCAATGCCTATGCATGGCGCGCTGCCGCCAACCGCGAGCAGGGGCAGATCGACGCCGCTTTCGCCGATTTCAATGAGGCGATCCGGTTAGCACCGCAGGTGGCCGCCTACTCTTCGTCGCTCGGTGACCTGTACTACAACCAGCAGCAGTACGCCGAAGCGATCACCTACAAAAGCCGCGCCATCACGCTTGACCCGGACAATTCGCGCTACTACACCGATCTCGGCGGCATCTACTATTTTGCGCTGCGCGACTTCGACACTGCCGTCGAGATTTACACGCAGGCGTTGTACGCCGACGGCAACAACGCGACCGCTTACCACTATCGCGGGCTCAGTCAGGTGGAACTAGGGCGCCCCGATGCCGCTCTCGGTGACTTCAGCGCGGCCATCAACCTCGATCCCGAAAACGGTATCTATTTCGATGCGCGCGCCCGCGCTCATTCTGATGTTGGACAGTATGAGGAGGCGCTTGCCGACTTCAACGAAGCGATCCGCTTGCAGCCAGAAAGCTCGAACCTGTATTCGCTGATCGGCGATGTGTACTTCGCGTTGGGGCGCTATCAGGAAGCCATTGACAGTGAGACGCGCGCCATCGCCCTCGACCCGAACAATGTGCGCCGCTACACCGACCTCGCCGGGATTTACCTGTTCGCGCTCAACGATAATGAGATGGCCGTGACGATTTACAGCCGCGCGCTCGAAGCCGACCCGCAAGACTCGATCGCGCTGTTCTATCGCGGGCGGGCGCAGTTCAATGCGGGGCGCATGGAGCAGGCGCGCGCCGATATTCAAGCCGCCATGCAGATCGACCCGGCGAACACCGATTATCAAACGTGGCTGAGCGAGAATTATCAGGCGTTGGGGTTGAGCCAGCCGAGCTTTTAAATGCCAGCTCCGTCCCCTTCTCAAATTCTGCTCTGGAGGGGGACGGGTCGATACGCGGTAGCGCAATGTAGGGGAGGGGCTTGCCCCTCCGTTCATGGGCGAGGCAAGCCGGTAGCTCAGTACGATAGCGTGAAGTCCGTTTGGGCACAGCGGACGCAATGAATTGCATCCCTACACCCAAGCGTTTTTCTCGTAGGGACGCGATTTATCGCGTCCGCAAAACCCCAAAACCGACGTGTAAATCAGCTCCACGGTCTTCCACGCACTTACCGGCAAGCCTCGCTCCTAGAGATGCATCCTGAATATCAATTGCCACTCCTCATCCTGCCCAATAGTCGTGTTCACGGACAAGAAACGCGCCTGTGCCGATACGCAGGATGTGCTAAGATCGTCCGTAGGACACAGGACATTGTTGAATGACCACGACTTTTACACACCACTGGCAGATCTACGGGCACGATTGGGCGGTGGCGCACTTGCAGCAGAGCATGGCGCATGAACGCATCCGCCACGGCTACCTGTTCGTCGGCCCGGAATCGGTCGGCAAAGAGACGCTGGCGCGGCAGTTCGCCATGGCGCTCAACTGTACCAACCCCGACCATCGACCGTGCGGCGAGTGTTCGCCGTGCCGCCGCATCGCCAGCGGCAATCATCCCGATGTGCTGTACACCCAGCGCGACTCGGAGACGAGTCCACTCAAGATCGAAGAACTGCGCTTGATGATGCACAAATTGTCGCTCAAGCCATTCGAGACGCGCTACCGCATCGCCATCTTCCGCGACTTCGATACGGCACAGCCCCGCGCGCAGGATGCGCTGCTCAAGACGCTGGAAGAACCTGCGCCCCACGCCATTTTGATTCTGCTGGCGAGTTCACTTGAATCGATTCTGCCGACCATCACCAGCCGCAGTCAGGTGATCCATCTGCGCCCCGCCGCTGTGCAGACCGTCTATAACACGCTCACCGATCTGTACAGCGCGGACGAAGATCAGGCGCGGCTCTTGGCACACCTCAGCGCGGGGCGTATGGGCTGGGCGATCAGTGCGCTGAGCAATCCCGAGGTGCTGGGGCAGCGAGCGCAGGCCTTTGACCTGCTGACGGGGCTGCTCGCCAAGAACCGCGTCGAACGCTTCAAGCTGTCCGACGATCTGTCGAAGGACAAAGCGGCGCTGATCATGCTGCTGGAAGTGTGGCTGTCGTTCTGGCGGGATGTGTATTTGCTAGCGGAGAACACCGGCTTAGAGCCGACCAACATCGATCAAACGGAGACGCTCAACGCCCTGACGGGCCAGCTGACCGGAACGGAAGCCGCCGCCGCGCTCACCGCTACGCGCAAGACGATCGGTTTGCTGGCGGACACCAACGCCAATGCGCGGCTTGCGCTCGACGTGCTGCTGCTGGACTATCCGGGGGTTTGAACCTCACCCCAAGATTTTTAAGCCAGTGTCTGAAAGACTCCAAAACAGGACGAGATATATCTCGTCCCTACCAACCGCCGCTTTCGTAGGGACGAGGCATGCCTCGTCCTTTGGCTAACATTCGGTTTGTGGCTTAGATGATGCGGCCGTTAACTTCCTTTATCAGCCTCGACTTTGATCAACATGTCGAGCAATTTAGTGGTGGTGTTCCAGTTGCGGATGGTCATGAGTTTATAAGCGGGTGCGGCCATAACTTTGTTGAGTCGGCTTTTGGTCCGTTGGGAGCTGAGCCGTTGTGAGTAGATCACACCCTCTCCCGGCCAGACTTTATCGACTCCCTCGCGCGGAGAGAAGGCGGGCAGAGCTTCGTCCGGGGTAATCCCGATCAAAAAGATCGCATCGCTGTGATATTTATCTGGCTCTTCGCCGAAGCCATCGGGCTTGTCATCGATGACAGTTTGGAGTTGAGCGCGCGTCAGCACCAAGACTTTGATCGTCGGACTATCCAGCTTAAATTTGTTTGACAGCAGAGTTTCAATTTGGGGAGCCAGCGTTTTTGCGTCAAGGTTGGACTTCAGTATCACGTTGCCACTCTGGATATAGGTGATAACGTCATCAAACCCTTGTTCTTCAAGCTGGGCTTTCAGTGCGGTCATGGGGATTTTGTTTTTGCCACCAACGTTGATGCCGCGTATCAGGATCACATAAGTGTTCATCGCGTCTCGACAACCTGTAATTGTGCTTTCGCTTGCCAGAGCCCGGCAGTTCGTTTTCTAGAGGGCCGCGTAACGCGCTGCGCGTTTGCGCAGCTCCGCAACACAGCCATCCGGCGGCGTCTCCATCCCGATATGCACATCGGGTTTGATGGCCAAGCCGTGAAAGTCTGAACCACCCGTCATGATCAAGCTGAATTCGCGGGCTAAAGCGCGCAGCAGCAGTCGCACCGCTTCCGAATTGCTCGGATGCGTCACTTCGACGCCATCCAAACCCTGCGGAACTAACCGCCGGACCAGCGCTTCCGGATCGGGCAGTAGGCCGGGGTGCGCCAACACGGCGACACCTTTGGCGGCATGAATCATGTGCACAGCTTCTTCGGGGGATAAGCGCCGCCGCGCGACATACGCAATGCCGTCGTTGGCGATATAGCGGTTGAAGGCGTCGCGCACACTGTCGACGTAGCCCGCTTCGACCATCGCCCGCGCAATATGCGGACGACCGATCGAGCCGCCGTCAGCCAGCGCTGTCACACGCTCCCAATCGAGCGGAAGACCCAGCGCTGCTAACTTTTCGACCATGCGCTGTCCGCGCGTGAAGCGATCAGATTGGAACTTACGCAGTTCGATTTGAAAGGCTTGGTCGTGAATGTCGATGAAATAGCCCAGCATATGCACATCGCCCGCATCATCCTCGGCGCTGAATTCAATGCCGGGAATAATTTGAGGCGACCCGACTTTGCGAGCCGCCTCCTGAGCTTCCGCAATTCCGTCCGTTGTATCGTGGTCGGTGATCGCGATGATAGCGAATTTCTGGGCAAGCGCGACTAACTCTGACGGTGTATGCTGGCCATCGGATGCGTTGGTATGCAGATGTAAGTCTACACGCATGCGCCTCTACGGACGGGGTTCGACAATAAAGCGTACCGCCGTGCGCTCCTGACCTTCAATGTCAACTTCAGTGAAATACGGAGTGCAAACAATATCGATTTGATCGCCGTTCAAATAACCCCGTGCAATCGCCAGTGCCTTGACCGCCTGGTTGACCGCACCCGCACCAATCGCTTGGACTTCCGCATACCGATGTTCACGGATGACTGCGGCGATCGCCCCCGCTACCGCTGTGGAACGCGATTTCGCGGACACCTTGATTACGTCCGGCTTGCCTGAGCTACCGCTACCTAGCGTCGGTTCGTCCATGTAATCATCCGATTCAGTGTTATAGAAGGTTGCACGATCATCTTGAACGTCTGGCATCGCTCCACCTCGGGTACATTGCAACACGAATTTTAACCTAACGACATTGTACATGTAAAGATTGTGGATGTCTATACCGTCGTACAATGAAAATTGTAATAAAAGTTGATTTCGCCTAGGACATTGGGATTATCTTTGCAAAATACCGGGTTTGGCAGGAATTATCCCAATGTTAAAAAATTCACTGGAATCGGGTAGGCGAAAATCTGATCGGTTTTTCCGCTCAATGTTAAAACATTTCAGTGACATTAAATCCCAAGCTTAAACTTTTCAATTTTTTAAGGTTGATCGGTTGTGTCAGAACAGGAGATCGACTATACTGATTTGTACGTCGCCAAGACCGACGGATGTTGATGACCCGGCATCCCAATGCCGCGCGGTCGGTAAATCACCTCAATAACAATTGACGCTAAGATCTAGCTCGGCGAGAGAGAAATGCTCTCGGACTTATTCGATTTCGTTTTCACCGGATTGGGGCGCAGCCCTCCCCAATAGAGGACAAGGTTTCGTGAACCCGCAAGAGACGTGGAAGTCCGCTTACCATCAACTTGAACTCCAGCTTGAACGTCCGACTTTCGAGACGTGGCTGAAGGGAGCGGCTTTGCTTGGCGTCGAAGAAGGGGTTTTTATCATCGGCGTGGGTAACATGTATGCCCGCGACATGCTCCAGCTTCGTCTATACCGGACGATTCGGCGGGTTGTCAGCGAAGTTGCTGGCGCCAACGTCGAACTTCGTTTTGAAGTGTGCCAGAACTTACCTGTACCGGAAGCGGACGAAGCTGAAGAAATGCCGCTGTTCCGGCTGCTCGCGCAGCAAGAACCAACCGAAGCGAGCATCCCGCTCCACAAGCAGATCGCCCGCCCCCAGCAGAGTGAACTGCCGGAGTCGGAACTCAATCCCAAATACACCTTTGACCGCTTCGTGGCTGCCAGCGAAAACGAAATGATCTTTGCGGCGGCGCAGGCGGTGGCAGAACGCCCGGCCAGCTCCTATAACCCGTTTTTTATTTACGGCGGTGTCGGCTTAGGCAAGACTCATTTGCTTCAGGCAATTGCCCAGTCCTGCAAAGCGCGCGGTTTACGCGTGATTTACGTGCCGTCGGAAGCGTTCACCAACGATCTGGTCGACTCGATCCGCAACCGGACGACGGCCATGTTCCGCGAACGTTACCGCTCGGTCGATGTGCTGCTCGTCGATGACGTGCAGTTTATCTCGGGCAAAGAGAGCACCCAAGAAGAATTCTTCCATACCTTCAACTCCCTTTACACCTACAACAAACAGGTCGTGCTGGCGTCAGATCGCCACCCGCGCGAACTGACGACGCTCGAAGCGCGTTTGCGCTCGCGCTTTGAAGGTGGTTTGGTGATGGATGTGCAGCCGCCCACGCTGGAAACGCGCATCGCCATCCTCAATAACTGGGCACGCGAACGGGATATCAAGCTGACGCGGCATGTCGCCGAAATGCTGGCGATCCGCGCTAAAGCCAACGTGCGCGAACTGGAAGGTGTGTTTAATCAGGTCGTGGCGACGTCGCAGCTGACCAAGCAGACCGTCACGATGGATACCGCGGTCGAAATCGTCGATGGCTATCACCGCCCGCGCCACCACATCACGCTGGCGCAGGTGCTGGATACGACGGCGAAGCATTACGGCCTGCGCAGCGATGATTTGATCGGCCCACGCCGCACCGGAGCGCTCAACATGGCGCGTCAGGTCGCGATGTACCTCGCCCGTGAACTTACGAATGCTTCGCTGCCGCAAATCGGCGACGCCTTCGGCGGACGCACGCACAGCACTGTGCTGCACAGCTGCAACAAGGTCGCGGGGGATTTACCGGCCAACCCCGCACTGCAAACCATCGTCAAAGACATCAAGGCGCGGTTGGTCAAGGGGTAGTAAGGCCGTCTAGCGTTTGCATCTCGAAGGGTGAACCGCTGTGGTTTGCCCTTTTTTGTTACCTGTTCCAACTCCACACCCGGCCCCTCCCCGAATTCAGGGCGGGGCGAAAGATTT
>CALKIA010000052.1 GCA_937988705.1 uncultured Chloroflexota bacterium
GGATCGCCTCCGGCGTCAGCTCCGCGCTTTTGACCCACGTCCAGCCGCGCAGCGTGTCGCGGAAGTCCGGCTTGAAGTGTGCATCATCGGTCGCCAACGCGGTGTAGCGATAACCGCGTGCGAGCATGACATCGAGCATGTACATGCTGTCGATCTTGTCGCTGTGATCCGCCGAGATGCCGTTGATGATCTCGATGGCATGCGCCGGCCCGAGATTAATCACATCCTCTTCGCTGAGGTTGTACCAGGCGGGATGCGCCACCGTGACGAACGCGCCGGCTTCTAACGCCCGTTGGGCGATCTGCGGGCCGTTCTCGTCCGGCAGGTTGGGCGCAAAGTCGGGCGGCAGACCGTTAGCGAGGATGTGCCAGACTTCATCGGAACACGTTTTGCCCGCGTGCAGTTCTGCGCCGTACAGCGTGACGAAGTCGGGCGTGTGATAGGGGGTCGCATCGGTGATCGGGTAGCGGTAGTTTTCCATGAAGTGATCGGTGATGGACAGGAAGTGATAGCCGTGATCTTTGTAGAACTTGCACACGGCCTCGACCGAGATGCGCCCATCCGAGCGCGTCGAATGCGTGTGCAGGTTGCCCTTGTAGAACTTGCCCGGTTTGTGGAAGGGGAGATTATTCAACGTTCGTCCTCTAGATACACATTGGCCCAATAGTAGGGCTGAACTTCACGCAGCGTTTTAGCGATCCAGCGTGTGGGATCATTCGGGTCAGGCACGGCGACTTCCACCGCCCCGCCCCAATGCCGCAGTCGTTCCTGACAGATGCCGCACGGCGACAAAATGACGATGCGCCCATCACCCGCATAGGCGACACACGCCGAAGCGGTCACCTGCTTGGCGAGCGTGTGCGCTTGCAGCAGCGCCCCGGTTTCGGCGCACAGCCCGCCGCCGCCATATTCCGGCTCAAAGACCGCGCTCGTGAACAGGTCGCCGTCGGCGGTGTAGAGCGCGGCGGCGACGCCCTGACCGGGCGCAAAGCGGCGTTTGAGCAGGTCAATCGCCGCGTCGACTAAGGGCTGATCAATCTTCATACGGGTAAGGTTAAACTTTCCAGATCGCGCGGGTAGTAGGTCAGGCTTTCGATGCCGTCTTCGGTGACGACGACCGTATCCGAGTGGCGGAAACCGCCGACGCCCTTGGAATACAGCCCCGGTTCAACTGTGAACACCATCCCCGGCTGAATCACGGTTGAGTCGCCGAGATCGAGGAACGGGCCTTCGTGATAGCGTAGACCGATGGCGTGCCCGACGTGATGCTTCCAGTACTGCATCAGGTCATGCTGGTCGTAGTAGGCGCGCACGGCCTTATCGACTTCTGAGCAGGGGACGCCGGGGCGAATCGCGTCGAACGCGGTATCTTGCAGCCCCACCATGTGATCGAACAGGAACTTCTGTTCGTCGGTCGCCTTACCCATGACCATCGTGCGTTCGAGTTCGGAGTGGTAGCCCCACACCGGCGCCGCCGCACCCGTCACCAGCACATCACCGGGCTGAAACGTCAGGTTGTTCGCCAGCGCGTGCGGGATGGCCGCATTGCGTCCGATCTGTCCGCGATAGCCCGCGACCACGCCGCCATAGTATTCGCTCTGCCCGCGATAAATCGGGCCGATGGCGTCATACATGGCGCGAGTCGCTTCATCTCCGGCGCGCTGACTGACTTCTGTCTCGGTCGCGCCGACCTGGGTGTAGCGCTGCAGCAGCACATGGCCAAGGTTCGCCCACATGCACGCCTCACGGATCAAGCGAATTTCGGCAGGCGATTTGATCATCAGCGCATCTTCGACAAAGGGGCGGATGTTGCGCACCGGCGCGTTGAGCATCTCCGAGAGTTTGGGGCCGCGGTAGCCGAACACCCACGGATAGCCGTCCTCGTCCGCGCCGACCGGGGCTTTCACATCCATTTCGTCGAGCATCTTCTGGAACGCGATCATCGGGTGCGCGGTGTACGGGTATTCGAGGTAGTGATCGACGCGGTCGATCAGCGCGTTGGCCTGCGCGTGCTCCAATTCGAGGCGCGGCACGAACAGCCCGCGTTCGCCGCGCTTGTTCATGACGAACGCCATCGGCCGCTCGGTGGGGATGAAGGCGAAGCCCGTGTAGTACAGCACATACTGGCGATCAAATAGCACGACACCGTTCAAGCCTTCGGCGTGCAGGTGCATGAGTAGTTTTTCGCAGCGCTGACGGTGTTCCTCCGCGCTGATCTTCATTTGTGTGACTGGCATGTGTTCCCCTCCTGATAGCTGCGCAAGAACAATTTTCAAAACATGGACACTAACCACAATCCAGCCTCACCCCCCAGCCCCCTCTCCTTTAGGAGAGGGGTTTGGGGTGAGGTTTGTGCTTTAGACCTTCACTTCCGGCTGACGCGTGTGCCAGTCCGTCGACTGCTGGTAGGCGTGACCCGCGCGCAGCAGCACATCTTCGCGGAAGGCGGGCGCAAACAACTGCATACCGATGGGCAGCCCCTGCTTGTCGAAGCCGCAGGGCACGTTGAGCCCCGGTACGCCCGCCAGACTCGCGGGCAGGGTGAACACGTCTTCGAGATACATGCTCAGCGGGTCGTTGACGTTTTCGCCGAGCTTGAACGCCGTGTTAGGTGACGTCGGCCCCGCGATCACATCCACGCGCTCGAACGCCTGGTCAAAGTCCTGCTTGATGAGCGTGCGCACCTGCTGCGCCTTGCCATAGTAGGCGTCATAGTACCCGGCGGAGAGCGCATATGTCCCCAGCATGATGCGGCGCTTGACTTCCGGGCCAAAGCCCTGACCACGCGTCGCCTTGTAGGTGTCCCACATGTCGCCTTTATCGACGCGTGCCCCGAAGCGAATACCGTCATAGCGCGCGAGGTTGGCGCTGGCTTCGGCGGGCGCGATGATGTAGTACACGGGCAGCGAGTAATCGGTGTGCGGCATGTCGATCTCGACGATTTCCGCACCGAGCGAGCGGAGCTGCTCAATGGCCGTGCGCACGGTGGCGTCGACTTCGGGCTGCATCCCGTTAATGAAATACTGCTTGGGCACGCCGACGCGCAGGCCTTTCACAACGCCGGTGAGTGCCGCGACATAATCTGGCACGGCGGTGGTCATGCTGGTCGAATCGAGCGGATCGTGTCCCGCCATGATGCCGAGCATGCGCGCCGCATCCTCGACGGTGCGTGTGAGTGGGCCAGGGCAGTCCAGCGATGAGCCGAACGCGACCAAGCCATAACGCGACACGCGCCCATAGCTCGGCTTCAAACCGACCAACCCGGTCAGCGAGGCGGGCTGACGGATGCTGCCGCCTGTGTCCGTGCCGACCGCGCCAGCGGCCATGCCCGCCGCGACCGCCGCCGCGCTGCCGCCGCTGCTGCCACCGGGTACGCGTTCCAGACTCCACGGGTTACGCGTGACGCCATAGGCCGAATTTTCGGTCGAGGAGCCCATCGCGAATTCGTCCATGTTGGTCTTGCCGAGCAGCACCATGCCCGCGTCTTCCAACCGTTTAACGGCCGTTGCGGTGAAGATCGGGGTGTAACCCGCGAGAATTTTTGAGCCGCAGGTGGTTTGTACGCCTGTGGTCGACAGCACATCCTTGATCGCCAGCGGCACGCCGAGCAGCGGCTGATCTTCCCCGGCGGCGCGCGCCTGATCCGCGCGGGCGGCATCGGCAAGGGCGCGGTCAGCGGTCACGGTGATGAAGGCATGGAGTGTCGGTTCGAGCGCAGCGATGTTGTTGAGGTAAGCGCGGGTCAGCTCGACGGAGGAGATTTCACGTTTACGCAAGCGGCTCACAGCGTCGGAGAGGCTTAAGCGGGTCAGTTCAGACATGGACATCTCTCTATGGTGATCAAATCACGCAGAGTATAGCACACCGGCCAGTGACACACATCGCGCTTTTACAGGGAATCTATCATTCTTACAAAGCATATTTCGTGTACAATTAAATAGTACATTTAAGGTAGAAGGGCGGCAAAATGGGATTCGCACGGCAATATCAGGCGCTGCGGCAGGCGGGTGTCCTCGCCCATATGACTTCCGAGGCGCGTCATGCCCTCGGCGCAGAGGCGATGAAAGTCGATTCGCTGTTCGATCTTTTGCACAGCGCTGCTATCATTCAAGATGGTGCAGACGCTGAGTGCCCGGCGGGAACGGATTGGGTCGCCATTGAAGACCAGAGCGGCAAACGCGGTTATATCGCCGTCACGTCGGATCAAAAGACGACGGTCGGGAACATTTTCAAGCTGCTATAGTTCACCGTCATCAGTTTACAGTGTACAGTTAACGCTTTGCATTGTGATCGTCGCGCTGCGCTTACATCGTTTTTGCTGTGAACTGTAAACTATGAACTACTCAGGTGAATGATGACAGTCAACAATGATCAGGACTTTGACGGGCTGATGCGCATTGGACGGATTGTCGGCTTGACGATCAAGACGATGGCGGAAGCGATGCGCCCCGGCATGACCACCGCCGAACTGGACGCGATCGGCGCGGCGTACATGAAGTCGCAGGGGGCGCAGTCGGCTCCCCAGTTGGTCTACAAGTTTCCCAGCGCGACCTGCATCAGTATCAATGAGGAAGTCGCCCACGGTATCGCGAGCGACCGCGTGATTAAGCCGGGCGATCTCGTCAACATTGACGTGTCGGCGGAACTGGGCGGCTACTTTGCCGATTCCGGCAGCACGTTCCCCGTGCCGCCTGTCCGACCGGATTACCAGAAGATTTGCAACTGCGCGAAGATCGCCCTTAAGCGTTCGATTGATGCGGCGCGCGCCGGGCAGCGCATCAACGCCATCGGCAAAGCGGTCGAATTGGAAGCGCGCGCCGCTGGCCTCAACATCATCCGTGAGTTGAGCGGGCACGGCGTCGGCAAATCAATTCACGAGAAGCCGAGCATCCCCAACTATTTCACCAAACGCGCCGATGACCGCCTGACCGACGGGCTGGTGATCACGCTGGAACCGTTCATCACCAATGGCTCGGGGCGCGTCTACACCGCCGATGACAACTGGACGATCAAGACGCCGGACGGCGACCGCACCGCGCAGTACGAACACACCATCATCGTGCGGCACGGCGCGCCCGTGCTGGTGACGGCCGTCTAGACGCGGTTTGGAGCGGTTTATTCGAGCGTTCGGCGCTGTGACCCGGCGGACGCGATTCAGCGCGTCCCTACGCGAAAAACTGTTCTTGTGGAGGGACGCCATTCACGGCGTCCGCTGCC
>CALKIA010000053.1 GCA_937988705.1 uncultured Chloroflexota bacterium
AGGAAATCAGCGCGATGATCCTCGGCAAGCTGAAGAAGGACGCGGAAGCGTACCTCGGCGAAACCGTCACGCAGGCGGTGATCACCGTGCCGGCGTATTTCAACGACGCGCAGCGGCAGGCGACCAAAGACGCGGGCAAAATCGCGGGGCTGGACGTGCTGCGCATCATTAACGAGCCGACGGCGGCGAGTCTCGCCTACGGGCTGGATAAGAAGCACACTGAGACGATCCTCGTGTTCGACCTCGGCGGCGGCACGTTCGACGTGTCGATCCTCGAAGTGGGCGACGGCGTGATCGAAGTCAAGGCGACGAGCGGAGATACGCACCTCGGCGGCGATGACTGGGATCAGGTGATTGTCGATTGGCTGGCGGACGACTTCAAGCGCGAACAGGGCATCGACCTGCGCACGGATCGGCAGGCGCTGCAGCGGTTGAAGGAAGCGGCGGAAAAAGCCAAGATTGAACTGTCGAATACGGTGCAGACGGAAATCAACCTGCCCTTCGTCACAGCGGATGCCTCGGGGCCAAAGCACCTCACCGCGACGCTCACCCGCGCGAAGTTCGAGCAGTTGAGCGCGGCACTGGTAGAGCGTCTGCGCGGGCCGGTCACCCAAGCGTTGAGCGACGCGGGGATGAACAAGAGCCAAATCGACGAGGTGGTGCTGGTCGGCGGTTCAATCCGCATGCCGATGGTGCAGGAGCTGGTGCAGCAATTGATCGGCAAAGCGCCGAATAAGACCGTCAACCCGGATGAAGTGGTCGCGGTCGGCGCGGCCATTCAGGCGGGTGTGCTGGGCGGCGAGGTCAAGGATGTGCTGCTGCTGGACGTGACCCCGCTGAGCCTCGGCGTGGAAACGATGGGCAGCGTCATGACCAAGCTGATCGAACGCAACACGACGATCCCAGTGCGCAAGAGTGAAATCTTCTCGACAGCGGAAGACGGGCAGACGGCGGTGGATATCCATGTGCTGCAAGGCGAACGGCCGATGGCGGCGGATAACATGACGCTCGGTAATTTCCGGTTAGAAGGGATTGCGCCAGCGGGACGCGGGATGCCGCAGATTGAAGTGGCGTTCGACATCGACGCGAACGGGATTCTCAACGTGACAGCCACCGATAAGGCGACGGGCAAAGCGCAGAAGATCACTGTGACGGCGTCCACGAACCTGAACAAGAATGAAGTCGACCGCATGGTGCGTGAGGCAGAACAGAACCGGGCGGCGGACGAGCAGCGGCATCAACTGGTGCAGGCGCGCAATGAAGCTGATGCGCTGGTGTACCAGGCGGAAAAGTCGCTGACGACGCTGGGGGACAAAGTCCCGGCGGCGGATCGGAGCGCGATTGAAGCGCAGATCACAGCGGTGCAGGACGCCGTCAAGCACGAGGATGTGAACGCCATCAAGACGGCGGCGAGCGCGCTGCAAAACGCGACCTATGCCCTGGCGCAGCAAATGGATGCGAATGATAACGCGGGCGGCAGCTACAATCCGGAAGGTCAGCCGAATCAGCGACCGGAAGATGTAGTCGAGGGCGACTTCACCGAGGCGTAAAGCCGAAAGCACCTGTGTGTGCGCCCAAGTTGGGCAGACACATAGGTCTGCCCCTACACTTTCAACAGCCTACCTAAAACACAAAGACGCAAAGGAGATTTAACAGTCTCCTTTGCGTCTTTGTGTTTGGCCTAGAAGCGGCGCTACTTGGCCAGGGGTTGGAGGTGTTCGGCGCGGAGGGCGGCGAGTTCGTCGGTGAACTGCGTCAAGAGATCGGTCTGGGCGTCTTCGGGGAGGAAGCTGGCACGCACGCCGTTGAGCGCGATGTCTTCGACTTCTTCCGGCGTAAAGCCGAGGTGATCCACGAGCGCGATGAGTTCGTCGGCAAGCGTGTTCTTGTAGATCAGCGGCATATCTGAGCCGAGGACGAGCGAGATGCGCTCGTCGTAGAGACGGCGCAGCGGGTAGTCGCTGAGCGTCGGCACCCAACCGTGCTTGACGGCACGCGTGAGGCTAAGGGCGAGCGTGATGCCCTGTTCGCGGAAGTCGCCGAGGACTTTCGGCGCGTCAGCGATGCCCCAACCATCGAGAACGCGATTCGGCGCGAGCACTTCAAGCGCCTGACGCACACCTTCGGCACCCGCGTTTTCGCCAGCACGCACCACACGCGGCACTTCTTTCTTTTCGACGGCGCGGAAGGCCCGCTCGAACGAAGGAAGCGCGGCAACATCTTCGCGACCGCTGAGCGCCAACGCAACCACACCTGCGCGGCGGGCAACGGCTGTCGTCACCCAGCGAGCATAATCATCAGCGCGGCGGGAGTCTTCCCGGGGGGCGGACAAAATCCACGAAATCTCGATGCCCCACGCCCGCTTGGCGCGGTCGCGGCCATCGTTGAGCGCAGCAAAGAAGCTCTCAATCTGCGCGGGGAGTTCGGTGTAGAGCGCAGGGTTGACCATAATCTCGGTATAGCGGACGTTCTGTTTGGCCAGCCACGTCCCCAGATCATAGGCCGCCCGGGTGATGTCTTCGGCATGATGAAACCAGGTGCTCGTCACCTTGAAGAGGTCCTGCATGCGCTTGGGATCGGGCTGATCGAGCAGCTTAATCCAATCTTTAAAGTGCTTCAACGATTCGGCAATGTCGTTGCGATCCGCCAGCCCAACGAGGCTGGCCTTAGGAAGTGCACCTTCCAACTGAATATGCACTTCGGCTTTGGGGATCGCTTGGAAATAACTGGCGATCGACATGAATGTCTACCTCACTTTCCGGATACGTTCTCGGGTTCGCGCTGATTGTTGTTCGAGTGCGGCTGCCCGCTCTGGATCGCCGCCTTGATCAGACGGAAAAACAGCGGGTGCGGCTGGTTGGGTCGGCTGAGGAATTCCGGATGGAATTGACTGCCCACCATAAACGGATGATCGGCAAGCTCCGCGATTTCCACGAGCGTTCCGTCCGGGCTCAGGCCGCTAAAGACCATTCCGTTGTCCTGAAACGCCTGACGGAAGTTATTGTTGAATTCAAAGCGGTGACGATGGCGTTCCTGCACGGGCTGATCGACCGGGCCGACCGCACTGTACGCGGCCTGCGCGACCGATCCGGGCGTCAACTGGCATGGGTAGATGCCGAGGCGCATGGTGCCGCCGAGATCGGTGATGCCGCGCTGCTCGATCATCATGTCGATGACGTGCGTATCACCGCTGCCTTCAAACTCGGAACTGGTGGCGTCCTCCAGATTGAGGACGTTACGCGCGAATTCGATACACATGGTCTGCATACCCAAGCACAGGCCGAGGTACGGGATTTTGTTCTCACGGGCAAAACGCGCCGCGAGGATTTTGCCTTCGACGCCGCGGTAGCCGAAGCCACCCGGCACGACAATCGCATCGACCGTACGGAGCACATCCCAGCCCTTGTCTTTCTCAAGGTCACCGGACGGCACCCATTCGATTTCCAGTTTGCGATCACATTTGCTGGCGGCATGGAACAACGCCTCTTTGACGCTCATATAGGCGTCATGGAGTTCGACGTATTTGCCGACGATGCCGACGCGCACGACATCCTGCGCGTCACGCATACGGCGCACCATTTTACGCCAGTCTTCTAGCTGCGGCGCGGGCGGCTTGAGCCCGAAGTGATCCATGATGAAATCGCCCAAACCCAAATCTTCGAGGATGAGCGGCACGTCATAGAGCAAATCGACGGTTTTGAGAGGAATAACGGCCCGCTCGTCCACATCGCAGAACAGCGCGATTTTGCTGACGACGTCTTTGGTCACATCGTGATCGGTGCGGGCGATGATGACATGCGGCTGAATGCCGATGCCGCGCAGTTCCGCCACGCTGTGCTGGGTCGGCTTGGTCTTGAGCTCATCGGTCGCGCCGATGTGCGGCAAGAAGGTCACATGTACATACAACGTGTCCGCGCGATTCATGCTCTGGCGAATCTGGCGAATGGCTTCGAGAAACGGCAAGCCTTCAATGTCGCCGACCGTGCCGCCGACTTCAACAATCACGACATCAGCGTTGTTCTCGCGACCGACCAGCACAATGCGGCGCTTGATCTCGTTGGTGATATGCGGAACGACCTGAATCGTACCGCCGAGGTAATCTCCCCGCCGCTCTTTTTCGATGACAAAGCTGTAGACCTGCCCCGCCGTCACATTGCAACCGCGGTTGAGGTTCTCATCGATAAACCGCTCGTAGTGACCGAGATCGAGATCGGTTTCCGCACCATCAGCGGTGACAAAGACTTCGCCATGCTGGAAAGGACTCATCGTACCGGGATCCACATTCAGGTACGGGTCGAGTTTTTGCACGGCGACTTTCAGGCCGCGTGCCTTCAAAATAGTACCAATCGCGGCGGCGGTGACACCCTTCCCTACGGAACTGACCACCCCGCCTGTGCAAAAAATATACTTGGGATTCGCGCTCATCGTCTCCCCGAAAAGATCATACTCAGCGAATACAAGAGAAATTACGGTGGGCGCAGCAGCACCACCGCCTAGACACAGCCACAATACAAAAACGCGGCGGGGTGATTAGCTGCCCCGCCGGACTGTCTTCTGAGAGGATAAAAAGTGAAACGACCTCGCTAGACGAGGCGTTCGAGATCGTCGGCGGTACGGCGCATATCGAGAAGGATCAAACCGAGGCGCGCGCCCTCACGCACAAGAGTCGTCAGAACTGCTTCTTCCCCAACGGACATCAGGATGACGAGTCCGTCTTCACCACGAATGTAGACCTGATCCAGTTCACCACGCCCTAATTCCGAAGCGATACGCTCCCCGAGCGAAAGCATGGCAGCGGACATCGCAGACACCCGGTCTTCTTCAATGTTGGCAGGCAACGATGAGGCCATCGCCAGTCCATCGACACTCACGACCGCTGAGGCTTCGATTTCCGGCGTTGTTGCTTGCAGGTCTCGCAGCCGATCAACCATCAATTCAGTCCGCGATCTTGGCATAGGGTACTGCTCCTCTTCGGGGTCGATACTGTCTAAATAATTATACAGGAGGAGAGTCAAACGGCAAGTTAGGGTTCTGCAGATGGCAGGGCAAACGCCGCAAAGTAAGGATGATCCCATCCCCGGCCCCTCCCCGAATTCAAGGAGGGGAGCCAACCTCCCGCGCCATGTCTCCCTACTTGCATGGGAGCGGGGTTGGGGATGAGGATTTTTGAAAAACCCTCGCCCCTATAAACACCGTGATCTTTTCGGAAATTGCATA
>CALKIA010000054.1 GCA_937988705.1 uncultured Chloroflexota bacterium
CCAGCCCGTCCGCCCGACGGTGTCTATGTCTCTATTATAACAGAGGGCGACATAACGATTCTGAAAAAGGTAAGGGTCAAACCAGTAACATATAGTCCTTTTTCGACGGGATATGGCTGATCAGGAGCCAGAGGCTCGCTAAACATGAACGCTAATTCCCTCACTGCGGACGCCCCGTTGGGCGTCCCTACGAGAACAATGAGGGGATATTCAGCTCCGCGCTAGACCGAGAATTTCTTCTTGGCCTTGTAGAGCGCGTCAATCAAGGCATCGACTTCGGCGAGCGTGTTGTAGAGGTAGAAGCTGGCGCGCGCGGTCGCCGGGATGTTCAGGCAGTCGTGAAGCGGCATAGCGCAGTGATGCCCGGCACGGACGGCGATCCCGTCGGCGTCGAGAAGCTGCGCGATATCGTGCGCGTGAATGCCTTGCAGCGAAAACGCGGCGACCGCGCCCTTCTGATCGGCGTCCGGGCCGTAAAGCGTCAGGCCGGGGACTTCGGCGAGGCGTTCCAGCGCATAGGTGGTGATGATTTCCTCGTGCGCACGGATGTTGTCCATGCCAAGACGGTTGAGGTAGTCGACGGCCGCACCCAAACCGATGCCCTCGGCAACGGAAGGCGTTCCGGCTTCGAATTTGTACGGGAGGTCGTTCCATGTGCTGCCTTCAAGGGTCACGCGGCTGATCATATCGCCGCCGCCCATCCACGGGGGCATGGCTTCGAGCAAATCGCGCTTGCCGTAGAGAATACCGCTCCCCGTCGGACCGATCATTTTGTGGCCGCTGAAGGTGAAAAAGTCCGCATCCAGCGCCTGCACATCAACGGGCATATGGGGAACGGCCTGCGCACCATCGACCAGCATGAGCGCGCCCGCTTCGTGCGCCAGTTTGGCCATGTGGGCAATCGGGTTGACCGTGCCGAGCACGTTGGAGACATACATCGCGCTCACCAGCTTAACGGGTTCATCGCGCAGGAGCGCGGCGTACACATCCATGTCGAGTGTGCCATCGGGCAACACGGGCACATAGCGAATGGTGAAGCCTTTTTCCGCGGCGAGCATCTGCCACGGCACGATATTCGAGTGGTGTTCCATCTGCGTGAGGACGACAGTATCCCCCGCTTTGAGGTTCGCCCTGCCCCACGTCTGCGCGACGAGGTTGATGCCTTCGGTCGTGCCGCGCACGTAGATCACTTCGCGTTTGTTGGCGGCGTTGATAAATTTCTTGACCTTGATACGCGCGTCTTCGTAGGCGGCGGTGGCCTCTTCGCTCAATTTATGGATGCCACGATGCACATTGGCGTTGTAGCGGCGATAGTAATCGTCCATCGTGTCGATGACATGCCGGGGCTTCTGGCTGCTGGCAGCATTGTCCAAGTAGATCAGCGGGACGCCGGCATGATGTTCCTGATGGAGAATGGGGAAATCTGCCCGCACCGCATCCAGATCATAGGGCAGCGTTCGATCGGTCATGGTGAACTCCTAACAAAAAGGCGCGGAATGACTCGCCGCGCCAAAAGGATCAACCTCACCCCTACCCCTCTCCTAAAGGAGAGGGGCGAAGAAAGTGTGTTCGAGTCTATTTCAGCGAATTCGCGCCGACGATCTTGGCTTCCAAGGCGGCGCGCAAACGATCCTGCACGCGCTCAAACGGGATGCGTTCGAGCAGTTCCTCAAAGAAGCCTTCCGTGACCATCAGTTCGGCCTGCGGGCGCGGAATACCGCGACTCATCAGATAGAACACAGGCGCTTCTTCCAGCGTGCCGAAGGTTGCGGCATGCGTGCAGCGCACGTCGTCCGCTTCGATCTCCAAGCCGGGGATGGCGTCCATGCGGGCGTCAGGACTCAGCAAGAGGTTGCGGCTCGCCTGAAACCCGTCAATCTTCTGCATCTTCGGCTGGGACTTAATCATCCCCTGCCACAGGCTGCGCGCTTCGTCTTTGGCCGCACCTTTGAACAGGAGATCCGACTTCGTCATGGGGGCGTTATGGTTCTGCTGGGTGTCGTGGTCGAACATCTGTACGCCATCCGCAAAGAACATGCCGGAGACCCGCCCCTGCGCCGCGAAACCGTCCAGTTCGACTTCGATGAACGACTTGACGAGCTTACCACCCATCGTGCCGATCACCCAGTCGAGCGTGGCATCCTTGGCGACGCGAGCGCGCTGGTGGCTGAATTCGTAGGTAGCGCGATTCCAGTCCTGCAAGCCGACATAGCGCAGATTCGCGCCGTCACCGACGAGCAGTTCGGTCGCACCGATGTAGGTCGACTGGGCGTCACCGGCGGCGGAGAGGTAATCCACCAGAATGGTCGCGCTGGAGGCTTCATCCAGCGAGACGAGCACGTGTCCGAGGGTCGCGCCGGGTTGGGTGTGGTACATGACCACGTGCAGCGGCAGTTCGACCATTTTGCCCCGCGGCACATACAGGAAGACGCCGTGCGTCCACAGGGCGGCATGCAGCGCGGCAAATTTGCCATCGCTGGGCTTGACGGCCTGGGTCATCAGACGCGCGCGCACAAGTTCGGGATAGTCGCGGCAGGCGGTCACCAGATCAGTGAAGACGACACCCTGCTGACGCAGCGTGTCGGTGACTTCATAGTGAACGACCTGACCATCGACAAAAACCAGCGTGCCGGCCTGCTGATCGCCGATAAGGGGTTCGAGCGTTTCACGTGGCACGACGTCGAGCGAGACGTTCGAACCAGTGACGATGGGCGCTTCGTCCCAGCGGATACTGCGATAGTCGGTGCGCCGCCATTCTTCGTCGGTGCGACCGGGCATCGGCAGCATTTCGTAGAGTTCCCACGCCACATGCCGGCTTTCGCGCAGCCATTCGGGTTCGTGATTGGCGGCGCTGAGCGCCTCGATATCAGCGGGCGTGTAAATCGGCGCTTCCGGCGTAGCGGAGCGGCGGCGGACGGCAACAGTCATAAAATCACCTCAAGATGCGAGTGCGGGTGTCATTTTGGTTACACAGGGGCAAGGCATGCCTTGCCCCTACAGGCGTATTGGGCGATTAGCCGATTGAGCCTTCAAGCTGGATCTGGATCAGGCGGTTCATTTCGAGCGCGTATTCCATCGGCAGCTCTTTGACGAGCGGCTCAATGAAACCGTTGACGATCATCGCGTTGGCTTCGTCTTCGCTCATGCCGCGGCTCATCGCGTAGAACAACTGATCCTCGCCGATGCGGGTCACCGACGCTTCGTGGCCCATGGTCACGTTGCGGGCGTCGCATTCAATCGTCGGATAGGTGTCGGAACGACTGCGATCATCCAGCAGGAGCGCGTCACACACGACATTGCTGCGGACGTTATCCGCGCCCTCGACGATCTTGAGCAGGCCGCGATAAGTCGCGCGGCCGCCGTCGCGGCTGATGGACTTGCTGATGATCTGGCTGGTCGTATTCGGCGCCAGATGCGTGATCTTCGCGCCCGCATCCTGATGCTGACCATGCCCGGCAAAAGCAATCGAGAGCACTTCGCCATGCGCGCCGTCGCCTTCGAGGATGACGGCGGGATACTTCATCGTGACCTTGCTGCCGAGGTTGCCATCCACCCATTCCATCGTGGCTTTCTTGCCCGCCACCGCACGCTTGGTCACGAGGTTATAGACGTTGTTCGACCAGTTCTGAATGGTCGTATAGCGGCAGCGCCCGCCTTCGCGGATGATGATTTCGACCACGGCGCTGTGCAGGCTGTCCGAACTGTAGATCGGCGCGGTGCAGCCTTCGACGTAGTGCACGTAAGCGCCTTCTTCGACGACGATCAATGTGCGTTCGAACTGGCCCATGTTCTGCGTGTTGATGCGGAAATAGGCTTGCAGCGGCATTTCGACGTGGACGCCCTTGGGGACATACACGAACGACCCGCCCGACCACACGGCGCTGTTCAACGCCGCGAATTTGTTATCGGCGGAGGGAATGACCGTGCCAAAGTACTCGCGCACAATTTCCGGGTGATCACGCAGCGCGGAGTCCATATCTGTGAAGAGCACGCCCTTCGCTTCGAGATCTTTGCGAATGCTGTGATACACGACTTCCGACTCGTACTGCGCGGTCACGCCTTGCAGATACTTCTGTTCCGCTTCGGGAATGCCCAAGCGATCAAAGGTCTTCTTGATGTCATCGGGCACTTCGTTCCAGTCTTTGCCCTGCTGATCGGCAGCCCGGACAAAGTAGAAAATGTTATCAAAGTCGATCCCGCTGAGATCGGCGCCCCAATTGGGCATCGGCTTGGCGAGGAACAATTCATACGCCTTCAACCGATATTCCAGCATCCATTCGGGTTCGTTCTTCAGCTTGCTGATCTGACGCACGATGTCGGCATTCAGACCGCGCTGGCTCTTGAAGGAGTATTCCGTTTCCGAGTCATGGAAACCATACTTCTCTTCATATGAACCGCGTACATCTTTCAGCGCCGCTTCGGAGTCGGTTAGCTGCTTTTCGCTCTCAACATAATCAACCATTGTAACGCTCCCTATGCCTGTTCTTCGCCGAACTTTTCGCGCACCCAGTCATAACCCGTTTCTTCGAGACGGAGCGCCATGTCCGCACCGCCACTTTCAACAATGCGGCCTTGATACATGATATGGACGTAGTCGGGCTTGATGTAATTGAGGATGCGCTGATAGTGGGTGATCACCAGCACGCCGAGATCCGGGCCGCGCAGATTGGCGACCCCTTCCGATACGACGCGCAGCGCGTCGATGTCCAGACCGGAGTCGGTTTCATCCAGAATGGTGATCTTCGGGTTCAACACTGCCATTTGCAGAATTTCGGCACGCTTCTTTTCGCCGCCGCTAAAGCCTTCATTGAGGTAGCGTCCGGCAAAGCTGTGATCCATGTTGAGCGAGTCCATTTTGGCACGCATCAGCTTGCGGAAATCGGAAACGGAAATGCCCTTGCTCGTCGGGTCAGCGGCTTTCATGCGGGCGTTGATCGCCAAACGCAGGAAGTTGGCCAACGTGACACCGGGAATGCTCACGGGATACTGAAAAGCGAGGAACAAGCCCGCGCGGCTGCGTTCGTCGGCTTCCAATTCCATCAGGTCCTGACCATCAAAGATGATCTGACCGGCGGTGACTTGGTACGCGGGGTTACCGAGCAGGACGTTGGCCAAAGTCGACTTGCCCGACCCATTCGGTCCCATGAGCGCATGCACTTCGCCCTGCTTAACAGTAAGGTTCACACCCCGAAGGATGGGTTTGTCTTCAACTGTGACGTGTAGATTCCGAATTTCTAAAGCAGCGCCCATTCCGGCGTATCCTCCGCTAAGATCAACAGCAGTTAAATTTACTCTGTACCCAGAGTAGCAAACACAGGGTTAGTATACCAGCGCGGAGCGGCAGAGTCAACATTTTTATGATACTTATTATAAAAATTGACTTAGAAAAATGGCTATGCTAGGATTCGCTTGGCAACGTTCAAAATGGTATGAGGAACAAAGAATGACCCAGCAGACAATGAAAACGGAAGAAGGGCTGCGCGAGCACCTGCGCGTGGTCGTTGACCCCGAAATCGGGATGAATATCATCGAACTCGGCTTAATTCGCCGCGTCGAACTGGACGACAAGCACTGCCACATCATGATGATTATGACGACCCCGTTTTGCCCCTACGCGCCGCAGTTGTTGGAACAAGCGCGCCGCACGGCCCAAGAATACGCCGGCGTCCCAGCGACCATCGAAATGGGCATGGAGATGTGGGACCCAACGATGATGGAAGAAGGCGCGGCGGACGACTGGGGCTTGTTCTAGGCCTTTCAGGCAACCTTACCGCGTTGCGCTGCGCTCAACCGCCCCTCTCCCAAGGGAGAGGGAGGGACAAAGTTCAGGTTTGGGGGGTGAGGTCGGTTATGGATACGCTTCCCCTCCCCCCAACCCCTCTCCCACGCAAGCGGGGAGAGGGGCGACACTTGGTATCCAACACGTTCTATGTAGGGAAGGGACAAATCCCGCCCGTAATGGTGGGCGAGGCAAGCCTCGCCCCTACAAAGATTCTGTAGATTCGGGAAGCGGTGAGAGAAGTGTGATCCAGAACTCACAGTGAAGCGCAATTGTCTTGACTGTGAACTGTAGGCCGACGATCTACCGCTTCATTTGGGGCGGTTGGCGAGAATGAACTCCTTCGGATCGACATAATTGGCGAACGTCGCCGCGCGATCCGTCGCCGGCCAATGCGATGGGTTTGTCTCAAGAATGTTCGTCGGGCTGAGATCGAAATGCAAGTGATAGGGATAGCGACCGAACGCATTGCCGATTTTACCGATGGCCTCACCTCGTTTGACCCGCTGCCCCGGCTGAACGTAAAGCGCTTCGAGATGCGCGCAGCGCGAATACAGCACGCGCAGACTGCCCGGCAGCGGATCATGTTTGATAACAATCACGTTACCCCAAATCGGCAGCGCATTGGAGAAGGTTACGATCCCATTCGCGGGAGAATAAACGGTCGCGTGGGCGTCCGCATCACCGGCGAGATTCAAGTCCGCGCCCGTGTGATACGCTTCCTGCGGTGACCCGATAAAGTACAAGCGACCGAACGGACTCGCATCGAGCCATTTGCCGCCCCACACGACCGAACTGCGGCGCTCTGCTTCCGTGCCCATCGGCTGATCATAGCCATCAGAGAACACATCGCTGGGCAGACCGCCGGTCGTGGTCAGCACACGACGCCAGCGCAAAGCGTCGAAGGTGATCTCTTTCCCCGTTTCACCGGTCAGGTCATTGAGGAAAACCGATCCGGCGTTGGCGGCGGCTTGATCAATATCGAAGACGCCGAGCGTCACCCATTGATCGCGGAAACGCGACTGATCAACCGGGATGATGGTTTCTGAGGGTGCGCCTTTGACTCCATGCAGCTTGAAGCGCGCATTGAGCGTCGTGGCGTGACGGGCAGGAACGAAAACCGCGATCTCGTAGCGTCCCGAGTCTTTCAACGCGGGCGTCCAGCGCCCCACCGCTTTGCTGGTACGCGACTCCGTCGCCTTGTAGTAGGCTGTCCAACCCCACGCGCCGGTAAACGGGATGAATTCTTCTTGGCCTGTATAGGAAAAGCGCCGGAAGCCGCTGTCCGTCGGCTTGATCACCTGTTCGTCGCCGTAGATCGTCCCGCCAGAGGGAGGGCTCGTCGTCGAATAAAGCGCCTTATTCACCGCCGCCCACTGGCTGATCACCCCGATACGCCACCAGCTCACGCCCGGGGCTTTATGCCGCCAGGTCGCCAAGGCCTGCGCGGCCAGCATCGACTCGTTCGTGGCATCGGCCTGCAAAGCGGGGATGATCGGCTTGCCATAGCTGCCCCACACCTGGAAGGTCTCGCGGAGAACATCGTCCGGCGTCCGGCGCATGATTTCCCAATAGACCATGGGGTGAATCGAATTGACGAACGGCTGCCATTCGAGCGGATAAATCGAGTTGTAGTGCTGGACACGCGGATCAACACACATACCAATGTGGAACGTCGACGGAATACCGCGGCGCAGCGCCACCATAAAGGGACGGACGGTTTCACGACTGCCCAACCAGAAGCCCGCATAAGGTTCAACATCTAGAATCAGCGATTTGACGCCGGGACGCGTGCAGGCTTGAATCAGCAAGCGGGTTTCGGCGGCAATATCAGCGCCACGCGGCACAGCCCACGCATGGAATTCCAGACCGTACTGACCGAGAACCTTCACCCAACGATCAATGCTGGCGGGGCCATCAATGGCGAGCGCGCGCTTGGAATCCCAGTAACCCTGCCACTGCGCGCCCGACTCGCGGGTGTAATCGCTCACTTTGACCCAGACCTGCGTCACGCTGGGCGCATTGGCTTTGAGCCGCTGCGCGAACTCCTCGATGCTGTTTTCGGGGACTGAGTCGCCGCGCCAATGCCAGACCGCAACCTTGCGGGTATAGGGGGTCGCCGGGAGGGTCGCCGGCACGGAAACCGCCTCAAACGTGACCAGTGTGCCAAGCACCCAGCCTTTGACGCTATCCTGCTCAATCCACACCCAACCGTCTTTGGTGCGCGACTGCGGGAAATAGCTGACAAGCGTGAATTTGAGGAGATCGCCAATATCCCGGTAGCTCGTTCCGGGGCCAGTACGAATGTTCACATAGGCCTGAGCTGTAACGGCAATTGAGAGCTGAGGCGTGCCTAAGGCTGCGGGGA
Organism: uncultured Chloroflexota bacterium; assembly: GCA_937988705.1. Taxonomy (GTDB): domain Bacteria; phylum Chloroflexota; class Anaerolineae; order Aggregatilineales; family Phototrophicaceae; genus Flexifilum. The sequence continues at coordinate 8,148 of CALKIA010000054.1, forward strand.
GAACTAGTGATTCCGTGGTCATGAATCCATCGCCTGATCAAGTTGAGTCCAAAATCGCTGGAGTTCGGAAGGCTGAAGCCGCACCGAGTAAGCCCCGGCGCTGGTATAGCCAACAATTTCAATCCCACCCGGTTCGAGGGGCTCGATGAGCATGTGTTCCGTGATCGACGGCAGGTTCACGCCGCGAAACAGCGCCGTGGGCAAGCGGGCCGTGACATCGTCGGCATCGTCGGGGAATAAATGCCGCGCCAGATGAAACCAGAGCATATGCGCAGCGCGTTTGGAAAGCACACGAGTCCAGCGGCTGCCGTCCTGACTGCGGCCCCCAAAGACGTAGGTATCCCCTACTCCCTTGCGGAGCACAAACGTGTCTTGCGAATAGCCGTAAACGCGATTCATGGTCATCGAATAGTAATCTCTCCCTCGCCTTCTATGACCGTGCCGATGATAGCGGCTGGCTCGCCGGCCGCCAGCAACTGATCGAGCAGCAGGGTCGCGTCCGCCGCCGCCAATGCGATCAACAGCCCGCCGGATGTTTGAGGATCATACAACAGACTGGCCTGATACGATTCGAGTGACCGCTCAATACTCACCCACGGCGCATAATAGTCGTGGTTGCGCCACAGGCCACCCGCGAAAATCTCTTGCTGACCGTAGAGGTGCGCGCCATCAAGCCAAGGCAGCGCCGCATACTCCAACACTAGGCGCACATGGCTGAGATGCGCCATTTCATGTGCGTGACCCAGCAGACCGTAACCGGTGATGTCGGTCAGGGCATGCACCCGGTAATCCGCCGCCAGCCGCGCGGCCGTGCGATTGAGCCGCAGCATACTCGTAACCGCCGCCGCGACATGGGCAGACTCCGCCACGCCACGTTTGAGCGCCGTCGTGATCGTTCCAACGCCGAGCGGCTTCGTGAGGATGAGCTGATCGCCCACCTGCGCGCCGCCCTTCGTCCGAATTTTATCAGGATGAACCATGCCCGTCACCGCCAAACCATACTTAGGTTCTTTGTCGGTCACGGTGTGCCCCCCGGCAATCACCGCACCGGCTTCGCGGACCTTCTCTGCCCCACCGCGCAGAATTTCGGTAAGGAGATCGTAGCCGTAGCCATCGGGAAAGGCGACCAGATTCACAGCAAACAGCGGTTCGCCCCCCATCGCGTAAATGTCGCTCAGGGCATTGGCAGCCGCAATCGCACCGAACTGGTACGGATCATCAACGACAGGCGGGAAGAAATCGACCGTCGAAATGATCGCCTGTTCAGCGTTCAAGCGATAGACCGCGGCATCATCGGGCGAATCGAGGCCAACGAGCAGCGCGGGATACAATTGGGCGGGGAAAATCCCCTTAAGCGGCGTCAGAACCTGAGCCAGATCGCGCGGGGCGATCTTCGCCGCTCAACCGGCGCAGGACGCAAGCGCTGTGAGCTTGATGTCCATGGCAACCTCCTTGGATAACCGACCTCCCTAGTATAGCGAAAGGTGCGCCCCGTCTCCAAAGTAAGGGCCAAGTCCCGACAATACTGCTGCCTTGTCCCTACGAAAATGGTGCTTGTAGGGGCGAGGAGTGTGTAGAAGAGCGTGAAACCTAATTAGTGGCGGCGGACGCGATAAATCGCGTCCCTACGAAAAATGGTTCTTCTCGTAGGGACGAGGCATGCCTCGTCCACAAACCCCCAAAATTGACCCGAATACCCCGCTTCACGCTATTCTACTGAGCTACCGACTGCCTCGCCCTTTGCACCAAACATCCAAGAAGAATAATTCGTCTGTACTTAGCCTGTTTCATAAACCGATCCGCGCTGGCCGTACCACGGAGAAACTTCACTTGCCACTTGAAAGTCATTCTGGGGTGCTCTATACTTAGAAGAAGTACGGCGTATGGCGCAGCTTGGTAGCGCGCTTGCATGGGGTGCAAGAGGTCGTGGGTTCAAGTCCCGCTACGCCGACACACAAGCCTCTGTAGATGGTTTAAACATCTACAGAGGTTTTTATTTTTTTGTGACAAATCTCCTAGATATTTCTTTCTCTCCTTGCTACACTAGCGCTCGTGGGAAATACCCTCTATTTTTGAACCTTCTTTTAAGCGAGTGTGTATTAGTTGTGGACGAAGTACACGCAAGTGAAGAGTAGGTTCTATCAATACTTGTAGGTGTATTACAAGGAGTGATGTACATGAAGATTTTCCGTAAGTTCTTGATGATCGGAACCGCAGTCGCGCTGCTCGGCGCGTTTGCTCCGATCGCCGCTCAAGAAGGTGGGCAAGGCGGGATCATCATCGAAGGCAACCTGAGTGCAGACGTTGCTACGATGAACCCCATCATGTCCAGCGACACCGCCAGCTCACGCGTTATTGGCTTTATGTTCCCCAACTTCATCGGTGCCGACCCGGCCGCAGCGGTTCTCGCCCCTGCGCAACCGAACTCGCTCGCCGAAAGCTGGGAAATCAGCGAAGACGGTCTGACCTACACCTTCACCCTGCGTCAGGATATGACGTGGAGCGATGGCACGCCCATCACCTCTGCGGACATTCTGTACTCCTGGGAAGCGATCCAGGCTGGTGCTGAAGGCCTGATCGACGTACCCGGCAGCTATATCATTGACCCGACCGGCGCAACCGGCGTGCTCGATGTTCAGGCTCCCGATGATTTCACCGTCGTGGTGACGATGGCCTCGCCGGAATGCACGTCGCTGAGCTATGCAGCGTCAATCGTTCCCGCGCCGTCGCATGTTCTGCCCGAAGATGTCACCGCCCTCGGCGACAGCGAATTCAACCTCGCGCCGTCGGTTACGCGTGGCCCGTTCACCTTCGGCGAATTCCGCCCCGGCGAACAGGTCAGCCTCATTAATGACCCGACGTATCCGGCAGTGGACACCGTCCTCGGTTACGTCGCTCCCGAAGGTTTCATCTACCGCACGGTGCCCGATCAGACCGTCATGGTCGAACAGTTCCTCGCTGGCGAACTGAACACGATCGATGGCCCCGCAGTGGCGCGCCGTCAGGACATCCGCAACAGCAGCGCGACGGTTTACAGCTATCCCGGCAATGCGTGGGATTATCTGGCCATGAACCTCGCCGACCCGAACAATCCGCAGAACGCGTTTGACGAAGCTGGCGCGCCGATCGATCAGGGTAACCACCCGATTTTCGGTGATGTCCGCGTCCGCCAGGCGCTTGCCCGCGCGATTGACGTTGAATCGATCATCGACGCCGCCGTGTTCAACGAAGGCGTGCGCATGACCTCGTTCCTGATCCCCGCGTCGTGGGCCTATGCTGACGACCTCCCTCTGATTCCGTTTGACCCCGACGCTGCGGCCGCCATGCTTGACGAAGCTGGTTGGGTGGACGCAGACAGCGACCCCGCGACCCCGCGCGTTGCTCAGGGTGCGGAATTCGCCGAAGATGGTACGGAATTTGTGTTCACGCTGTACACCAACGAAGGCAACACCCGTCGCGAAGCGATTGGTACGCTGGTGCAGGATCAGTTGGCGCAGATCGGTGTCCGCGTTGACTTCCAGACCATCGACTTCAACACCCTGCTGGACATCATGGACAGCCAGACCT
>CALKIA010000055.1 GCA_937988705.1 uncultured Chloroflexota bacterium
TCTGCGACTGCGGCGGCATCAGGAAATACTTGTCGCGGTCGACAAACCCGGCTTGGTCTTCCGTGATGATGATCGGCTGGGCGACGCCCGCCGTAAAGAGCGTGTTGGTGTACGACAGCGTGCCCGTGATGACCTGCGCGCCACCTTCATCATGGACAATCTCAGCGGGCGGCACGTCCGCTTGAGCCGCGCTCATGGAGGCAGTGAACAACAGAATGACGACGACGAGGAGCAGGCGAGGCAGCGAGGATGTTCGCTTCATACGGTTTCGTCTCCCTACAATATTACAGTTTAAATTCCAACCCTCAGAGCATAGATCACATTGGTTAAACGTGCAATGCACGGAGGTTCAGCTGCGCATTAACATTATGCCACTCATCTTATACACGTTTACAGGGAAGAATGCGTTAGGTCAAAAGCGAATAATTCGTGAAATATGCGCCTATGAAAATGGAAACGGGGTGGCGCACTTGTGAAACGTGCCCTGAACGGAGGTCATACGTCACGTTAAGCGGATAGAAGAAGCGCTACCCTAGTGTGTAGAGGTGAATCGCTTCGAAAGGCTCCGGCATATGCGTAACTACTTATTTACACTGCTCACACTCCTAAGTCTCACTGTTTTCGCCGCACCCGCGCAGACCGCTTACGCGTGCAGCGGCGGACCGCCCCCCTTGAGCATCAATTACCTGATGCAGCACAGCCTGATCGTCAAGGCGACGGTGGTCGAAACCGACGACGCCTCTATCAATGCGGTTCTGCGCGTGGACAGCTATCTGAACGGCGGGAACGGCGACCAATACTTGCTGTACCAGCGTAACGACCAGGTATTGTCAGCCGTCTATGTCGGCCACGGCTATGGGACGGGCTGCACGTATAGCGGCGCGGAACGCATTCAGTTAGGCATGACCTCCTATTTCGCGCTGGAGCGCCACGCCGATGGCTCGTACCACGATGTCGACCTTCTACTCTTCCCGATCTTCCCAATCTACCCACTACCTTTCACTGAAACACGCACAGTTTACGTGCTCGCCGATCCTGCTAGCGAAGAAGGCAATAGTGACAGCGTAACGCCCGTCGAAGTTGCCAGCGAACAGGCATTCCTTGATGTGCTGCGCGAATACGGCGCAGTGAACATCGTTCCACCTGACGAGGAACAGCAGTTCCGCCCGCTGCTCGCCCCGCTGCTGATCACCACCGACACTGGCGCACAGTATCAACTGCCCGTCGATCGCCGCGATCCGGTTTTGTTGGAACATCCCGTTACCTTAGCCGCGCATCCCGCTAACGCCTATCCGGATCTCTACGCTTTGCCGCCTTACTGCGCTGAGGTTGGCTGTCGTCTTTCGACGCCTGATTACAGCCTATACGCGGAACACACCGATGCAGACGCCATCACCATCGGTGTGCCTTATGGCGACTGTGTCGGTTTGCAAGTCCTGCCCGGACAAGCATTCGCTTTCTCCTCCACCAGCGAGTCGATGTTGGTTTGGAATGCTGATCACTTGGATGTGTACCTGATTCAGAGTCGGATGGCTGGTGGAGATATCATTATTGCGGGTTTTAGTGGCGGATGTGGTATGGGCAATACGCCGCAGTTGTGGCCGATCTTCAGCCTTCCGTTGACCAATGGGCGTATAGGCGCGGCGGAATGGAGCGCAGACGGCAATATCCTCGTCTATGCCGACGATCAAGGTTTGTGGGCACTCGATCTGTGGCGCGGCCTCCAACCGGAACTGGTCGTTTCCGGCAGCGATCTATTCCCGCTGTTCGTCTCGACGACCGGGCGCTACATCGGCTACCAGACGGATCAAGCGTCCCCGAATTGGCTGACACTGGACACCAGCACGGGCGAAACGTTCGAGAACGCGCTGGTGTCCAATGATGAACGGCAGTTTGCCCTACTCGCGCCCACGCAGCCGACCGAGCAGCACGATCACTTCGCCTGCACCCCGCCGTTAAACTCTAACTGCCCGCTCGTCTTTGCGACGTTCCCGAGTGCTTTCGGCTGGCTCGGCCGGAACAGGTACTACATCGCCTTTGAGACGTGGCAGCGCTGGTATAGTGCCTACACGGCATTCTATGGCTTAATCGAAGGTGAAGGTCACATAGAATTCGTCAGGGGTAGGTTTTCGTCGGAAGAGGTCGTGCTGGCTGTCGCCTATGAACCGCATCAAGGCACGTTTGCTCTGCTCATGAGCGAGTACGAGATACGCCTTGATCGTCTGTCGCTCGACCTCTCAGGGTCGCTCGACGGCGCGATCACGCAGATCGAATGGCTGCCGCCGCTGTTTTACTTCGCGGAGTAAAGCGGAGCAAAACCCCTCACCCCCTATCCCACGCAAGCGGGGCGAGGGGAGGAACAGCGCGTCGGCTGTCTCCCCTCCCTGAATTCGGGGAGGGGACGGGGGTGGGGTCGGAAGCGGCGGACTTAGTCTTGCAGCGATTGCAGCGAGTTGAGCAGCTTCGACCGCTCGACCACATCCTTGAGGATGTTGCGGCGATTGGTGGTGATCGCCGGTTTGTGCGCGTATTCCCAAATTTCCTCGGCGATATCCCAAACGGCGTTCGGCTTGGCGATGCTGCGCGCGGCATCAGACCGGCGCTTCAAGCCCGCCGCGCCTTCGCTCAGCCATTCGTGCGCCGCATCCGCGACCTGCTGGGGCGACGGCGCATACACGCCCGCTTTGTTTTCCACCACGAAATCGACATTCCCCTCTTCCTGGCCGGGGATCGCATCGAACAGGATCAGCGGCAGTCCCGCAATCGCCGCCTCGCTGATCGTCGCCGGGCCTGCTTTGGTCACGAGGATGTCCGCCGCCGCCATCAAGCGCGGCATGTCGGTGACGAACCCATACACCTTGACGGGCTGATTCCAGTCGCTCGCTTCCAGCTTTTCTTTGAGCGCCTTGTTGCGTCCCGCGATGATGATCAACTGGCATTTGAGTTTACGCTCATTGATAGCGCGCGCGACTTTGAGGAGCGGCCCCATGCCCTCGCCGCCGCCGACCATGAGGATCGCAGGGAGTTTGGCATTCCACCCGAGCTGCTGGCGTGCGACCGCCTTGTCGAGGAGCTTCTCCTCAAACTGGGGATGCACGGGCAGCCCCGTGACGCGCATCTGTTCCGCCTTCAAGCCCGCTTCCAACCCGCGTTCCAGGGCGGGCAGCGTCGGGACGAGCGTCCGATCCGCGCGGCGGTCGTACCAGAACATGTGCGTGGAGACGAGGTCAGTCACGACGACGACGAACGGCGGGCGCTTCTCCTGCGACATCATCGCCTGCATCGCGAGATGTGTCAGCACGGAATGCACGCTCACGACCACATCCGCCGGGTACTCGCGCATCATCCGCTTGAGGCGCTTTTCGGCAGTCAGATAGATGGCCTGCGCGGCCACTTTAGCACGCCGCCGGGTATTTGAGAGTTTGTAGCCCATCCCCCACGACGATTTACTGTGATTGATCAGCCACGGGTAGAATTCGGGCATGTATTTGAACGGGAACGGCGAATAATGGCGGAAGCCATCGACCATCTGGCACTGTACTTCATCGCCATACTTGCGGATCAATGCATCGCGAATCGCTTCTGCGGCTGCCCGATGCCCGCCGCCTGTATCGGACATGATGAAAAGCACACGTTTAGGCACCCTAATTCCCCTTGATTACTCGTTTCAAACGTCGAAAAAACTCGGTCCGTGCCAGCATGACGTGGCGTTCACAGCCCGTGCAGCGTATCCCGATATCCGCCCCCATCCGGTAAATGACCCAGGTATCGCTGCCACAGGGGTGCGGTTTTTTCATCTGGACACGGTCGCCAATTTGAATTTCATCTGTCATAAGACCCTAGTGTACAGCTTACACTCCACAGTGCACAGTGAAAGATTGTAAGTTAAAAGTCCCACGGTGAAAGTTGAAAACTCACCAACCCGCGCACCTTTAGCTTTTGCCTTTTGCTGGGTAACGCTCTACTTCTCCTCATTTACTCCCTGCTATAATGACCAGCAATGTCTATCCGTATTCTTGGAGAACCGCTTTGCTCTCCGGTCTTTCGCTCGCAGAACTGTTCGCAAACGCCATCGTTTTGCTAGTCGCCATGACTCTGCACGAGTTCGCGCACAATTACGTTGGCTGGCGCATGGGCGATCCTGAACCCGCCCGCGCCGGACGGCTGACTTTCAATCCGTTCGTTCACATCAATTGGATCGGCTGGTTGATGTTCGTCGTCGTCGGCTTTGGTATCCTCGGCTCCGCGCCGATTTCGCCCTACCGCATGCGCGCCGATCATCGACGCTGGCGTTGGTTGGCGGCCGTCGCAGCCGGTCCGCTGAGCAATCTGGTGCTCGCCATCATTACCGCGTTGATCTTGCGTATACTCACGGTCAATGTCGTTGAAACGCTGCCACCCATGCTCCAGCTCATCCTGTTTCAGATGGTCGTCCTGAACCTGCTGCTGTTCGTCTTCAACCTGCTGCCGCTGTTCCCGATCGACGGTTGGCAAATTGTACTGGCCCTGCTCCCGCCCAGCCTCGCGGCTTTCTGGCAGCGTCACCAGCAGACTACCCAGTACATTCTGCTCGGCTTGATCCTGCTGAGCTTCGTGCGGATTCCGGGTTTCAATCCCTTACAGATCCTCATCGGACAGCCGCTGAACCAACTGCTCTTGACTGTGCTCGATCTGCCGCTGATTTTCCAATACAGCAGCGTCCTGAACGCCTTCGCTCGATGACCATGACCTACCGCGTCCGTCAGGGGCTGCAAGCCCTGTCTGCTTTTGCCCGCCCACCCGATTACGGGCTGGCGGCGCGGTATTTGTCACCGCCGCTCATGGATGTGTTCCGCCAGATGCGGCGGAACGAGCAGCTGCACAGCCTCAATGTGCTGCGGACTCTGCTGCAAGCCGGTGACCCGCCGCGCGCTCTGGCGGTGGCCGCCCTGCTGCACGACAGCGGCAAAAGCCGTTATCCGCTCGGCGTATGGCAAAAAACCTACGCCGTAATCCTGCGGCGGCTGTTCCCACACCTGTTCGAACGTCTCAGCGGCGGTGATCCGCGCCACCCACTGATCCGCCCGTTTGTTGTTTACGTGCATCACCCCGACTGGAGCGCCGAACTCATGACGGCGGCGGGCGCGTCTCCGGATGCGATCTGGTTAGCGGCGCAGCATCAGGAAAATCGAACCCACTGGCGAAATCATGAGTTATTCCATTTATTAGAACGCCTTCAACAGGCAGACGATGCGAATTAGCTGAAAGCACTTGGCTTTTAGCCTTCAGTCTTTAGCTTTTGCTAACCGCTAACGGCTAACCGCTGTTGAGCTTTATTGAGGAAAACACACATGAACACCATCAACGTAGGTCTACTGGGATTGGGACGCATCGGAGCGTCGGTCGGGCTGGCGCTCAAACGCTACAATGCCCGCAAAGATGCCCGCCAGAAATTCAACATCACGGGTTATGACCCGCTGGAATCGTCCGGCGTGGTCGCGCGCAATCAGAACGCCGTCGACGCGATCACCCGCTCGCTGCTCGATGCGGCCACAAACAAAGAGGTGCTGATTCTGGCGCTGCCCTACCGCGAAGTCGCCGCCGCCTACCGCTTGATCGGCGGAGAAGTGCGCGCGGGCACGGTCATTCTCGACATGTCGCCGCTCAAGCTGCCGTCGCACAACTGGGCGGCCAAGCATCTCAAAGCCGAGGCGTTCGCTGTCGGCGTCACGCCTATCCTCAACCCGAAATATCTGTTTGACGGCACGGACGACGTCGAACACGCGGCTGCGGATTTGTTCGACAACGGGCATATGCTGCTCATGCCGCATCCGCAAGCGCCTAAAGAGGCCGTGGAACTGGCGGCGGATCTGTCCGAAATTCTCGGCGCGGCTCCGCACTTTGCCGATCCCGCCGAACATGATGTGTGGTCAGCGGCGACCGAAGGTCTGCCCGCCGCGCTCGGCGTCGCCGCCTTCTTTACGCTGGTGCGCCGTGACGGTTGGAACGATGCGCGCCGCGCGGGGAATCCGTCGTTCGGACGGCTCACCCATCACCTGTTCGACGCCCATCCCGACGACATGCGCGATCTGCTGCTCAACAACCGTGAGAATCTCGTGCGCCAGCTCGACTCCACGCTCGACACGCTGCACACGCTGCGTGATGTCCTCGCGCAGAATGATCAGAAGGCGCTCGAAGGGTTGCTGATCGACTCCGCACAGGCCTATCAGGAATGGGTCGCGCGCCGGCAGAAAGGCGAGTGGGACGACAAGAGTGACGGCGTCAAACGCGAATCCAACGCGGAAATTCTCATGAGCGGGTTGTTCGGCTCGGCTGTCAGCAAGCGCATGCGCGGTGATAAGAAAAGCGACGAGTAATTCACCCGCGCCCTAAAGTAGACTCTCGAAAGTCCCAATGTAGGGGTAGACCTCTGTGTCTACCCGGTTTCGGGCGCACACACAGGTGCGCCCCTACACCCGCTCTTCCAGCGCAGAGAGAAAATCTTGCTCCCCTCCCTGAATTCGGGGTGGGGGGCGAAAAATCGTCCCCCGACACCAACCCCCTCGACCTCCTCAGAGTTTACAAATCGTAAGCAAAATTTACAGATTGATTGCACTTGTTTCATCTCTTCCTCAGGCGGCAGGCGTACGTTTAGAACAAAGTCTGTACAGGAGAACTGGACGATGAAAATGCGTAGACTGATCTTGGCTTTCGGGCTGATCTTGTTGGTCGTGGCGGGCGCGGTAGCGGCGCAAACTAGCAGTGGCGGGTTTATCGGTATACGCCTGCAAAACGGCGACGATGGGGTAGTCATCCTTGAAGTGCTGGCTGGCTCACCTGCCGCCGAGGCGGGCTTGCAGGTCGATGATGTGATTACCGCCGTCAACGGTGACGCCGTCACCCGCGCAACCGAGGTTGCGGCGGTCGCGCAAGCGGCGGCCTCCGGCGATTCGCTCACATTGACGATCACCCGGGCGGACGAGTCGCTGGACGTGGATGTGGTGCTGGGCACAGCGCCCGAAGCAACGCCGGAAGCCGGCAATGGCGGGCGGCGCGGTAACGGCAATGGCAATCGCGGCGGTGACACGCCCTTCCAGATGCTGGATACGGGCATCACCTACAATGCTGAAAACGGCACGTGGGAAGTCCAGAGTCTGAGCGAAGGCGCGCCGCTGTATGCAGCGGGTCTGCGCGAAGGCGATGTGATCACGGCGGTGAACGGCGAATCGGTGGATATCATGGGGCTGTTTGACCTGATTTCCGGCAGCAACACCGACGCCACCATCACCCTGACCGTGGAACGCGACGGCGCGGAGCAAAGCATCGACGTGCCGGTCGCGGCGATCCTTGAGTTCGGTATGATGGGGATGCGGCAGGACATGGGTGGCGGTCGCTTGGGCCTGGGCGGCAGCATGATGCAGGGCGGTTACGGTCGCCTCGGCGTGACCTTCGTCACGCTGGACGAGCAGACCGCCGCAGATAATGATGTCGACTTCGTCGAAGGCGCGCTGATCACGGACGTGGCGGACGACAGCCCGGCGGCTATGGCGGCAGTCACCGTTGGTGACATCGTGACGTCCGTCAATGGCGAACCCGTCGATCAGGAGCGCACGCTGCGCGACCGCATCTCCGCCTACGAGCCGGGTGACGTGGTCACGCTGACCGTCCTGCGCGCTGGCGAAAGCTCCGACATCGAGGTGACGCTGGGCGAACAGGTCGATCACATGTTCATGCTGCCGGGCATGGGAATGCGCGGCTTCCGCTTCAACGATGGGCCAGCGGACGCCACCCCAGCACCGGAGATGACGCCAGAAGCCACCGCGGTCCCGAACACGTAAAACCAGAGACCACGTAAAACGCAAAGCGGGTGATCAATATGATCACCCGCTTTTGTTTTTCTCGTAGGGACAAGGCCTGCCGGTAGCTACGTAGAATAGCGTGGAGTCAATTTGGGGACAGCGGACGCCATGAATGGCGTCCCTACACAAGAACTTTCTCTCGTAGGGACGCGATTTATCGCGTCCGCAAAACCTAGAACCCGACGAAATTACCGTGCTTCACGGTCTTCTACGCACTTACCGGCCTGCCTTGTCCGCTCCAAACGGACAGCGCCGGCGCTGTCCCTACTGGTTTATACAGATTTTTAACTCAGCCTCACCCCGTTTCGCTCCGCTCAACTGCCCCTCTCCCACGGGAGAGGGCCAAAGAATCGTCAGGTTCTTGGGGTGAGGCTGGGAAATATGCTGATAGACCAGAGAGTAATTACCCGCCGGAGGTCGGATCAGGCGGGGGGGGGGTCGCTGGTCGGCGGGGTGCTGGAGGGCGTGCCCCCTTCGCCGCTGCGGGACGAAGCTGCTGTGCGCCGCACCCGCGTGACGGCGTTCTGAACTTTCTGTTCCTGTTCTTCGATGAACTGGTCGAGCTGCTGTGGCGGCTTGGTCAGTTGACCCCACTGCGCCGTCTCGTCATTCATGACGTCGAGTGTACCTTCGGCGTAAATCGTGAACGAAGCGCGGTACACCTCCTCGCCCATCTCATCCATCGGCGACTGGGCATCGGCCACGTCGAGGTTTTCGAGCGCCGATTCGTACAGCGCCGTCATCCTATCCCACTGGTACAGGTCAGCCAGCGTCGTAAAGGCCGAGCCAATCGCCGGCGCCACCACGGTCACCAGCAGCGCAATGAACAACAAAATCTGGGTGCCGGTGCAGTCACCAGTAGGCGTACCGGAGACGCACTGTCCCGGATTGACGGCCACCATCAACCCGACAAAGGCGGCCGCAACCCCGGTGAGGAGCGCAAAGCCCGCGCGCAGCTGCGTGACGAGAATGGCCGCGCGCCGGTAGCGATCAATCGTGCGAATGTAATACGTCCGCTGATCTTCCAGCGCAAACTGATTGAACAGTTTGTAGATGGCTTTCATCTGGATCCGATTAAGCTTGGCCATTTAGTCCCCTCCGCCGTTGGCGACTTCTTGCGGATACACACCTCGATTGATATCCGCAGCGCGCTGTGACAATGTGAGTTTGCGCCGATAGCCATCCAGCTTGTCGTAGGGTGGCAAATGGGTCAAATAGCGGAAAAACTCGCGCCGGAGCTGCTCGCTGGCGCGCCGGTTGGTCAACCATTGAGGCATCGGGGGTTCGCGTCCGCTGACGGTGGCTAAATAGGCGACGAACGCCGCAATCACCGTTTCCAGAAACGCGAAAAACGGCACTAATCCGGGGTTGCTGTCAATCGACAGCGCTTGCACGGCGCCGAACATCCCCGCCAGTGCTGCTAGCCAGATGTAGAGGATCTGGTACAGGCGGTAGCGGTTTTGATGAAGCTTGGCTTTATAATCTCGGTCACGGAACAGGCGCAGCAGTTCGTGTTCCATAAAGTCGAGATCGGCGCGGATGTCAGCCTGGATTTTGGGGTCAATCTTTTCGCGCTCGAAAAACTCGTTCAACTGCTGCTCGTTGATCAACGAGAACTTCGAATCAAGCGGCGGAAATTTTAAAAAAGGCAATTCTTTTAATAAGGGGTGCCGCCTTCGGTTGTACTGTGATTGTTTTGGCGCATTGGCTTCTTTCGATGAACCTTTCGGCGGACTGGGTGCTTGCGCGGTCATACTTCAATCCTCACGTTTGCGCTTCCCGACAAAACTTACAAGGGATCGTATGCGGGGTATTACGCTCTGTCAAGCGGTTTTGAAATCTTATGACGACCATCCGCTTGAAGGGCGTTAGCCCTAAAGCTATAATGCGTGAGAATCGTATGTTGGAGACTTCTTGTCTATGAGCATTAAACAGACGCTGCTAGATCGCTTGAAAACCCGCCAGGCGACCGTTGGGATCGTAGGCTTAGGTTATGTTGGGCTGCCGCTGGCGGTCGAATTTGCGGCCGAAGGCTTCACGGTCATTGGCGTCGATCTGAGCGCGTCCAAAGTCGAAGCGATCAACCGGGGAGAAAGCTACATCCCCGATATCCCCACCGACCGCCTCAAGCCGCTGGTCGAGGCAGGTAAACTGCGCGCCAGCACCTCGTATGATGCGCTGCGCGCCGCAGATACGGTCAGCATTTGCGTGCCCACACCCTTGCGCCAAACCAAAGACCCGGATATGTCCTACGTGGTCGATTCGGTCAACGCCGTGGCGGATGTCTGCCACGAGGGCATGTTAATCGTCCTCGAAAGCACAACGTACCCCGGCACAACCGATGAGCTCGTCGTTCCGCGGTTAGCCCAGGCGGGTTTTATTCCCGGCGAAAATGTCTTCGTGGCCTTCTCGCCCGAACGTATCGACCCCGCCAACCCGAAATACGGTGTGCGCAACACGCCGAAAGTCGTCGGCGGCGTGACCCCGGCCTGCATCGAAGTCGTGCAGATGCTTTACAGCGCGGCGGTCGATACCGTTGTCACCGTCTCTTCTCCGACCGCGGCGGAAATGGTTAAACTGCTGGAAAACACCTTCCGCGCCGTGAATATCGGTCTGGTCAACGAAATGGCGCTGATCTGCGACAAACTCGGCATCAATGTGTGGGAAGTCATCCGCGCTGCCTCGAGCAAACCGTTCGGTTTCATGCCGTTCTATCCCGGTCCCGGTCTGGGCGGTCACTGCATCCCGGTGGACCCGCTCTACCTGAGCTGGAAGATGAAGTCGCTGAACTACAACGCCCGGTTCATCGAACTCGCCAGCGAAATCAACACCCAGATGCCCCACCATGTGGTCGATAAGGTGACGAAGGCGCTCAACGACGACTGCAAATCGGTGCGCGGTTCCAAACTGGTCGTGCTCGGCGTGGCCTATAAGCGCGATGTCGACGATGTGCGCGAAAGCCCCGCGCTCGATGTGATCGGGCTTTTGAACAACCTCGGCGCAAAATTGGTGTACCATGATCCGTATGTAGCCCGCGTGCGGCTCGAAAATGAGACGATGATGGACAGCACGCCCTACAGTGTAGACCTGCTGCAAGACGCCGACGCGGTCGTGATCGTCACCGACCACACATCGTTCGACTATCAGGAAATCGTCGACCACAGCCGCTTGGTCGTGGATACACGCAACGCCACGTCTAAGACGAGCAAGAGCCAGGCGCGCGTCGTCAGTCTCTAGCCAGCCCCGCGCAGGGCGTGGGCCGCGGTGAACAGGGACGCTCCACCGGGCGTCCGCCGGAAGTAAACCCGGACGCACTTAAGCGCGTTCCGACAACGTAGGCGAATTCCTATCTATAACAAGGGAACCAGTTGCTATGGAAATGCCTCTGAGTCTGCAAACTCTCCCGGCGGAAGCCCTCGACATTCTCCGGTACTACGGGAGAATGGGCAATGCCTCCGCCCACGCCGACGATATCACCGAGGGGACATCGCTCAGTGATCGTGGTTTTGGCAAGGGAATTCGTCGTTTAGTGACGCGTAACTACCTGTCGATGGCGGGCGAACAGGTCTACCGCCTGACTGATCAGGGGTATCGCGCGGTCGCCGCTTTGCAGGAATATGATGTCAACGCTCCGGAAGAAGACAGTGGCTTTCAGCCGCGCTATGTGCGCCGCCGCCTCGTCATCGTCACGCCCACCAGCCTGCTGGCCAGTCAACCGACGACTATCACGGTCGGCGTGGATGACGCGCAAGGCGAAGATCTCATCGGCGATTCGGTGAATGTGCTGCTGCGCATGTCGCTGATCAACGGGGAGCCTGCTTCCGGCCTCGAATCGACGCTCGTACTGTCAAATCGCTATGCCAGCCAGACCTTTGAAGTCACGGCGGGGATGTATACGCGCATCCGCCTGCGCGTGGAGCTGTATCAGGAACAACCGGACGAGCAGTTCGCGCCCGTCGGTGGGGTGTATGTGGATATTCCGGTCACGGCCAATCCCGACAACATCGATCCGAGCCTGACGGCCTACGGGACAGACTTTTATCTGCGCGAATACGCTTTATGACCGCGGCGCATCGTCCTGACTGCGCACCAGCAAGACGATCCCGACCCCCATTAGCGCGAAGCTGACCACGCCCAACTCGGCGAAGGTCAGCAGCCCCACGCCCAGGAGCGCCATCCCGATCACCACATAGGGAAGATTACCGCGCTCCATCGTCGCTTCTAATCCTCTTAACGCCGAAAGCGCTTACGGCTTCGACTGAGTGCGGCGATTCTGAGCCAATCCCAGCACCAGAAACACGATACCGACGCCATAAAACGCCGAATTGGTCGTCATCCCAATCACGAAAAAGGCGATTCCAATGGCGAACAGGCCAGCACTGCGGTTCATAAGCTTCTACTCCGTTATCAGGCTCAGCAGAAGTGATCGTAACCGATAGTGAGTTTAGTCGTCACCCTTATTGTTAGGGGGAGTCCAGCCGAACGGCGCGTCTTCGCCGTGATAGCGAAATGGGCTTTTGGGCTTGGTCGAATCATCGCTGAGCAGCGGCTCAGAAGGAACGCCATGCAGACGTTCCGCCTGCGTATTCGCCCGGCGCAAATCACCCGCATAGTAGATTTTGTTCTCGCGCCGGGGTTCGAGCGTCAGGCGCACGACGCCGCGCGCCAGCACATCGACCGGCATGGGGGCAATGCGCCGCATCCCCAACCAGGAAAGCGGCGGAATGAGGCCGAACAGCGTCATCAACTGATAAAACAGCGGCCGCCGGGAGCCGCGCAGATACACTAGCGGCGCGCGGATAATCGTCGCGCGCAGTCCCGCCCGCGTGACGTAGGCTTCGGCTTCACGTTTCGCAGCGATATAGCCGGGGTTCACCCAGGGCGCGCGCACGCTGCTGATCAGCACCATGTGCTGAACGCCGCCGTTCACGCACAGATTCACCACATTGCGCGCCGAAACAAAGTTCAGATACTGGTAGGTTAACCCTTGCGAGGGATCAGCGCGCAGCCCGCCGACCGTGTGAATCACATGCTGGTGGCCGCGGGCGCGCCCTTTGAGGCTGGCCGGATTCCACACATCGGCGGTGACCACACGCACGCGATCGGCAACGGCGGTGATGTTGTCCTCGGCGCCGGGACGCACTATCAAGGTGACTTCCGCACCCGCTGCCAGCAGCGCCGCCGCAATGCTGTCTCCTAAAAAGGTTCCACCGCCAGTTACGAGAATTTTCGGAGAGTTCACAGTCTACAGTTCACAATTCAGCGTGTTTTGTCCCGACGTAGAATGACATCTCTACCGTGAACTGTCAACTGCGAAGTAACTTACGCAGCAGGCTGAGCTAGGATCGCCTCGACTGATTTGCTATTGAGCGCTACGCCACTCAGCACACCAATCGCAAATTCGCCCCTAGAGTACGGGGTCGTGCCGCATGCGGAGACCAATTTAACAATCCGTTCGGGCAACTTTCACAGATGAACGAACCTATTCTCGAATTTTGCGCCCGCTAGACCGACCGACTCGCTCTCTTCAGGGGGCAAAATCGCTGAAATCCGCAATGTATTTGGCTCAAAGCGAACCACTGACGGCTATTTGCTCGCGGCTTCCCTTCAAAAGCTACCCGCTGCTCACTTTTTTGCCTGTTGTGCAAAAAGCTCAAATCGTGGATAATGATCTACCATGTGATAGTTGTAATGTAACCCTGAACGTTACCACCGCCGTATCTGTCAAGAGCGGCGCGAGTGCTGGAACTAAAACCCGTCACGAGACGGTTTGTGCTGCAAGAGTAGTAATTCGGTCAAGCTGAACGTATACGCGGTGTAGGACGCCAACGAAACAATCGTAGAGTTTAGCGAGCGCAGCTTGCGCGGCGCAACCGCATATCTGATGGACAAACCCAGCCGTGGTCACGTTTCTGGAGATCGCGGTTTTTGTTTTGTAGCGGGTAGACAATGGGCATCATAACCTCCCTTGAAGTGCAAAAACGCAATAAAAAGCGCGTCAATGTCTTCATTGAGGATGAGTACGCCTTTAGTGTAAGTCTGGACGAGGCAGCGCGCCTTCGTAAGGGACAGCAGCTCTCCGAGGCAGAGATCGCCACCCTGAAGGATCACGCCGCTGTGACCGTCGCAACCGATCAAGCCGCGCATTTCTTGTCACTGCGTCCGCGCAGTGTCCACGAAGTCCGGCAAAATCTTGTCCAGAAAGATACCCCACCGGCCGTGATCGACGCCGCTATCGAACGTTTGCTAGCGCTGGGTTACCTCGACGATCACCAATTTGCGACGTTTTGGGTGCGTGCGCGCAACCAATTCAAGCCGATCAGTCCGCGCGCGCTGCGGTACGAACTGCGTCAGAAAGGCATCGCCGACGCCATTATTCAAGAGGCGCTGGCCGATCTCGACGCCGACGATGCGGCTTACCGCGCGGCTCAAGGGCACATGCGGCGCTTACGCGGGCTCGAACGTCGTGCATTTCGTGACAAATTGTACGTCTTTCTACAGCGGCGAGGGTTTTCCTTTGAAGCCGCCCGCCGTGTTGTCTCGCGTTTGATTGAGGAAATCGATGCGGAAACCCCGGCCTTTTTCGCAGGGGGTGAAGACACAACCGATGAAAACGACATCAACTAACTTGGAGAGAGGAGAGGGCGGGACGCGCCTATGCCTCGTAGGCTGGACCGCCGAAACATGACATGGATATCGTCGTACTACTACTGGTGGCGATTGTCGGGATCGCGCTAGGTGCAGGGGTCGGCATTTATGGCTGGACGCGCTACGAATCATCACAAGGGCGCAGTCGTAAAGTGCTGGCAGAACAGGACGCACAGCGCATCACCGAAGGGGCCCAACTGCAAGCGCAAACCGCTTTGCGGGAAGCCGAAGACAAAGCCAAGCGCGCGATGGATGAAGTCGAAGAGATCAACATCCGCCGCCGTCGTGAACTGGATGCCGAAGACGAACGCCTACGCCGCCGCCGCGAAGATCTTGATAAGCGGCTGGAACAGCTAGAGCAGCGCACGCAGAACCTGAACAAACGTCAAAGCAAGCTGGATAAACAGCAGCAGGATCTGACCAAAGTTCATGAGGAACACGCGGCGGAACTCCAGCGCATCGCCCAGATGACGACCGACGAAGCGAAGGTCGAACTGATGCAGCTTGCCGAAACCGAAGCGCGCAACGACATGGCGCGCATCATCCGGCAGGTGGAGGCAGAAGCGAACGAAATCGCGGAAACGCGCGCTCGTGAGGTGATCTCGCTGGCGATTCAGCGGCTCGCCTCGGAACACGTCAGTGAAATCTCGGTGAGCGTCGTACCGCTGCCCACCGACGAAATGAAGGGGCGTATCATCGGGCGTAACGGGCGCAACATCCGCGCCTTTGAACTGGCGACGGGCGTCGATGTGGTTGTCGACGACACGCCCGAAGCCGTCACCATCAGCAGCTTTGACCCGATCCGGCGCGAAGTCGCCAAGCGGGCGCTGGCGAAACTGGTGGTCGATGGTCGCATTCACCCGGCACGCATCGAAAAGCTGGTCGAAGACGCCCGCGCCGAAGTGGAAGTCATCATCAAGCAGGAAGGCGAACGCGCCGCTTACGAGACGGGTATCCCCGGCCTGCACCCCGAAGTCCTCAAGCTGCTGGGGCGGCTCAAGTTCCGCACGAGCTACGGGCAAAATCAGCACTCCCACTCCATCGAAACGTCGCACATCGCGGGTATGATTGCCGGAGAACTGGGCGGCGATGTGATGCTCGCCAAGATGGGCGGCCTGCTGCATGACCTCGGCAAGGCGATTGACCACGAAGTCGAAGGCACACACGCGCTGATCGGTGCGGAATTTGCCAAGCGCTACGGTGTCAACGCCAAGGTCGTCAACTGCATCGCCAGCCACCACCACGAAGTCGAGCAGGAATGCATCGAAGCCTACATCGTGGAAGCCGCCGATGCGATCTCCGGTGCGCGGCCCGGCGCGCGGCGTGAAAGCCTCGAAACCTACATCCGCCGCGTCAAGACGCTGGAAGAAATTGC
>CALKIA010000056.1 GCA_937988705.1 uncultured Chloroflexota bacterium
TCCTGCGCGCGATCAACGAACATTACCGCCCGCTGATGCAGACCGCCGAGACGACCGTATACCAATATTTCGGCGCGGATCATTGACGGCAAGAATAACTTTGTTTAAGGTTGAAGGCATGGAATCGGGACTGATCAAGGCAGTAGGGACGAGACATGTCTCGTCCTCCTGTTAGATCGATGAATAACGAGGACGAGGCATGCCTCGTCCCTACAAGTTTTGCGTTCTGAATAAGGTTGTATTTAACCGGGCTGAGGATGAACCTTGAACACCGCCCTCTGCCAAGAGATGGGGTGGGGTGTAATCTAACCCGTGTTCGTTCGAAAATCTGCTTTTAGTCTGGATCAAGGCTTATGGCGTTACCGCGCAAACCGCTGTTCTGGGTCGTCTCGCTCGCCCACATGACCATCGACATTTTCAACGCCAGCGTCCCGGTGATCGTGACGTTTTTGGCGGCGCATTTCATCCCCATGACCAACACACAGATCGGGCTGGCGGTGAGCGCCTACCAATTGACCGGGGCGCTCAGTCAGCCGCTGGCGGGGTGGCTGGCGGATCGCAGTGGCGGACGCTGGCTCGGTGCGGGGGGCGTCGCGTGGACGATTTCGCTGCTGTCGCTGGCGCTGCTGATCGCCGCATCGACGCACTCGTATGTGCTGACCCTCATTCCGATGGTCGCGGCGGCGCTGGGGAGCGGCGCGTTCCACCCGGTCGGCACGATGCACGCCGCCGACTGTGATACCACGCCCGCGACCGGACGCCTGTCGATCTTCTTCTTCGCGGGACAGGCAGGTGGCGGCCTCGGCCCGGCGATCACGGGGGCGCTGCTCGACGGCGCGGCGACACACAATGCCATTTTCACACAGGCATTTCCCACGCTAGCGGGCAGGATCAGCGAAACGGGATCGGTCACGCCGCTGATCACGCTGGCGCTCATCGGCATTCCAGCGGTACTGCTCATGGGTGTGATTGTGCCGAGCGCGCAGCGTTTCGCCAGCACGCACCATGCCCGCCAGACCAGTCGCAAATCCGAGCATCAGCGCCTCAGCCGCGTCGCGCTGATCACGCTGGTCGCGCTGATCATGATGCGCAGCTTCATCAACCCCGGTTCGGCCTCGTTCCTGCCGCGCTTGTTCCAGACGCGCGGATGGTCAGCGTCAGAGTATGGTCTGCTCGCCAGCGCTTTCTGGATTGGCGGCGGCATCACGGGGATTTTCTTCGGCTATCTGGCGGATCGCTATGGCAGCCGCCTGATGATCGCCTTGTCGATGTTTTTGAGCGCGCCCGCCGTGTTCGGCCTGGCGACGTTTGACGGCCCGGCGGCCTTCCTGATGGCCATGGCGATGGGTGCGTTTAGCGGCGGGTCGCACAGTCTGATCGTCGCGATGGCGCACAAGGTCGTGCCGACGGGCAAAGGCTTGGCCTCCGGCGCGGTGCTCGGGTTCATCTTCGGCACGGGCGCGATCGGCGTGATGATCATCGGCGGCTTGTCAGATCGCATCGGCCTGCCCGCCGTGTTCCAGTTGATCGCGGGCGCAACCGTGATCGCGGGGCTGTTGGCGCTGGCGCTCCCGCAAGATCGCCCGCTGCGGCAGACCGCCGTGAGCGAACCGCTCGCCGCGCCCGCCAGCGGGGATTAGCCTAACCTCACCCCTAAATCCCCTCTCCCAAGGGCGAGGGGACTTCAAGACTCGGCCCGTCTCCCCTCTCCTCTAGGAGAGGGGCTGGGGGTGAGGTTGGATGTTTTCACAAATCCAAAAATACACTCAAAAGAGATGGCTTGCGGAGAAATTGACCTTGCGCCTAGCGTGGCAGGCGGGTGATTATCCCGCGCAGGAACTCAAATTCTGGGATCGAGGGCGCATCGGCACGATCACCGTCGGGGTCGGGCCAATTCGCGATGTGCGTGTCTTCTTGGCGGGGCTGCTGTGGACGCAGGAAATCGACGGCAACAGCGACGTGTTCCTGTGGGATACGACGCAGACTATCAACGTGAGTGATGATCCCGCGTGGGACGGGTTTACCCTCATCCCGCCAATGGGCTAGGCGGCGGTACATCGTCGGCGAGTCGTAGCGCGACTTTACGTTTTTACGCTACAATAACGTGTGCAGGCGAGGATAAATTCATTGGCACACGTCTTTATCAGCTATCACAAGAACAGCAGTCGCGACTACGCACGCAAGCTGGCGGATTATCTGATCGCCCATGGCTTCGACGTGTGGATTGATGATCGCATCGACTACGGCAACAACTGGGAACAGTTGATCTTCAAGGCCGTCGAGCAAGCCGCCGCCGTGATCGTCCTCATGACGCCCAGCTCGTATCAGAGCCGCTGGGTGCAGGCCGAACGCCTGTACGCAGAAAAGAACAATAAACCCATCTTCCCGGTTTTGCTGGATGGTGACATCTTCCCCGCTTATCTCGGCTTTCAGACGGCGGATGTTCGCGATGGCCAGCTGCCATCTGAAGACTTCCTGCACGATCTTGAAGTGAGCGGCGTCCAGCGCAGCAGCAGCCCCGGTCGCAATGTGGCGACACAAGGGCCAACGGCGGAAGTCACACCCAAAGCGCATGACATCTCGCTGCCAGTCGCCCCGCCGACCACCAAAGTGATCCTGACCCGATCACGGCGCTTTGAAGCCGCCATGCCCTCGCAAATTATCCCGACCGCGCCGACCGAAGTGTGGGCGAAAATTTCTCTGCCGGATTCCCCCGGTCTGCGCGGCGAACTGCCCGCCGTCGTCCCGTCGGGCGACGTGATCGGCAAAGAGGACGCGCGCGCCACCGGTTTCCCGTTCAAATTCCCGGTAGATCCGACCACGGGCGAAGCGCAGCCCGTCACCGTGAGCGTGCGCGCCAAGTCCGCCGCGCTGACGTTTGACGACGACGAAATCACGGTTGAACTGCCGCCGGATTACGACTCGCAAACGGTGATCTTCACCGCCAACCTGAACGCGAATACCGCGCCGGGCATGCGCGTGCGCGTCACGCTCGATCTGGTTTACGAGGCGCGCCTAATCGCGCAGATCAGCGTGTCAGCACTGGTGCAAGCGCCCCTGCGCGTGCCGCTGCCGTCCGCGTGGACGCTGGCGACGACCGCCATCAGCGCGGGCAGCCCACCGAGCCCGGCCAAGTCAGAGAGTCAGCTCGGCGCGTCGATCGGGGAACTCCCCGGTGAACTGCAAGATTTGTATACCGAAGACGCCCTACGCGGCGGCGTGCTGCCGGGCGCGGCGCTTGACGATGAGATCGCGATGCCGGAGTCCGTGCCCGCCCAAGAAGAATTGGCCAAAAAAGACAGCCCATTTGAAGGCGGTTTGGCCGACGATGAAGATGAAGACGAAGAAACGGACAGATTTCCCGCAGCTCCGTCACGGCCAGCCCCGCCGCAGCCGATCACGCGGGCACGGGATGATGATGATTACGCGCCGCGCCAGACTGCGCCCGCCAAAAAACGCAGCGCAGCGCCCTCTGCGCCGCTCGCCATGATCGCGTCGCTGGCGCTGGTGGTGGTCGTGGTGCTGTTTGTCGTGCAGAGCAACCTCGGGCGCCCCGCCGAACAGGTGACGGCCACCGGGGTGGCGCAGCTGGCGACGGGCACCGGCAGCGATATCGATGAGCCCACATTCACGCCCACCGCGCAGCGGACCGCGACCAATGAACCGCCGCCCACGGCAGCAGCGGTGCGCGTGGGCCTTGCCGCCGCCTTTGCAGACTGCCCCGCCGACACGCCGCAGCAAATCGCGGCGGGGTTGTCGGAACAGGGGCAAGTTCAGCTGCTTGAAGGCCTGAGTCTGGACGACCCGGCGGCGTTGGCGGGCGCTTACGATCTCGTTTTGTCAGGGAGCTGCGCCGGCGACACGCTTACGCTGCGGGTTGATGTGCTCAAGCGGGTCACACCGCCGGAAGTCTTCGATCTGAGCCGCATCGATGTTTCCGAAACGACGGATAAGCTGGATTACTTCACGCTGATCAGCAATGCGGCGATCAACTATCTGGCGGGTGATTTTGCGACGGCTGCCACCCAGTTCGATGAAGCGGCGCAAGCCGCCCCGCAAGTAGAACAAGGCTATCCGCTGTACTTCATGAAGGCGAACGGCTTGCTGTTCGCGGGGGAGCCTGCCGATTCGATTGATGACTTTATAACCGCATCCCAAGCCTCGAACCTGTTTGCGCAGGCGGCTAACAACCGGGCTATCGCTTCACAGGAGCTGCTGATCGCCAGCGGCGTCCCGGTTGAGGTGTCCGGCGAGATCGTTGACATCGATGCGGTATTCAGCCATCTCCAAACCGCACACGAGAACCTGAGCGGTGCGGCCGGGCAGGCGGTGATCGAGACGAACCTCGGGTTAGCGAGCCTGTATTTCGGGCGGGATCTCGCCGCGGCGCAGACCTGGTGTACCGACGCGCTCAACTTCAATCCGGATAATCTGCTGGCGCAGGCGTGTTTGGTCGGCGTGGCCGCGATGAGCGCCGAACAAGCGGACTGTCCGGTAGGCGCCGAACCGCTCGCCACCCTCACGCAGTCGCTCGCGGAGACCGCCAGACTTGGCGCGAATGATCCGGTCGCGTGGGCGGATGTGCTCTACTGGCAGGCGCGGCTGACCGAACGGATCGGCGCCTGTGAGCAAGCGGTTCCGGTCGCTGTGGCGACTTTGAGCCAGCAGCGCGCGGATCTGCTGGCACAGCAGTCCATAACGCTGCAAACGGATCGGCTCGATCAGCGTTGAAAAGGATTCGGAAACCTTTACGTTTCCAGCAAAATGATCTACTTGATAACACCATAAGCACGTTACAATAGTAAAACATGCAGGCAACACAAGCTTTGGAGGGGGAACGTGAGTCCCTTTGAAAACAAATACGTCATCGGACTTACCGGGAATATCGCGGTAGGCAAAAGCGTGGTACGTCAGATGCTCCAGCATTTTGGCGCGTATACCATTGATGCCGATGGACTCACGCATCAGGCGATGGCGCCGGGAGCGCCCGCGTTTCAGCCCATCGTCGAGATGTTTGGCAAGTTCATCGTCGACAGCGAAGGCCGCATTAATCGTGGCACGCTGGGTGCGATTGCGTTTGCCGTCCCCGAAGCCCTGGTCAAGCTGGAAGAGATCATTCACCCGTACGTCGGTCAGGCGATTACCGCGCTGGCCAGCCGCGCGCAGCAGCGCGTGATCGTCCTTGAGGCGATCAAGCTGCTGGAAAGCGACCTCATCACGCTCTGTGATACCGTGTGGGTCGTGGATGCCAGCGTCGAAACGCAGGTCAAGCGCCTGATGGAAAAGCGCAAAATGTCGCTGGAGGAAGCGCGGAAACGCATCATCGCGCAGCCGCCGCAATCCGACAAAGTCGCGCGCGCCAAAGTGGTGATCAAGAATGACGGCACCGTCGAAGACACATGGAAGCAAGTCCAGATGATCTGGAATGCGACCGTGCTGCCGGTCGTCGGCAGCACGACGCCGAAAGCCATCCCGACTATGCCCGCCACGCCGCCGACCCCACCGCCCGCGCCGCCAGCTCAATCCGCCCGACCCTTGCAGTCGGCACCGCAGCCGCCCGCGCGCCCGATGACACCGACCAATGGGCCGACGGCCCAACAACCCGCGCGCCCGGTCGCGCAGCCAGCACAACCCGCGCGCCCCGCCGCGCAGCCTGTGCGCCCGACTGCTTCGCCCGCTGCTGCCAAACCTGTGACCTCAGTGCTCTCGCCAAAAACCGAGGTGCGCATCCGGCGCGGGATGCCCAATAATGCCGAGTTGATCGCCAAGTTCGTCAACCGTGTCACGAACAAGCCAGTCGACCGCATGGATATCATGCTGGCCTTCGGTCAAAAGAGCTTTTTGCTGGCGCTCGGCGATAATGACGTCGTGATCAGCGTAATCGGGTGGACGGTCGAAAACCTGATCACCCGCATTGACGAGTTCTATCTCGATCCGAGTGTCCCGCGCGACCCGGTGATCAGCGCGCTCATGATTGCGGTCGAAGAAGCGTCGCGCGAATTGCAAAGCGAAGTCAGCTTTATCTTCCTGCCGAAAAACGTCTCGCAAGACGTGATACAAGCGTTCGTCGTCAACGGCTACCAGGCGCTGAACCTGAGTCAAATCAAGTTCCCGGCCTGGCGCGAAGCCGCACACGAAATGGTCACCCCCGACACAATCGGGTTGATGAAACAGCTTCGGGCTGACCGCATCATGAAGCCGATCTAAGAGGAATTATGCAGCAAGGAAATTCAGGTTTACTCGCGCTGCCGCCCGTCAAGTGGGCCAGCCGTCACCCGCGCGTCGCCGCGTGGATTGCGCTGTCGGTGGGCATGGTGGTCTTGTTGGTCTTCTCCGCCCGGGAGATCGGGCTGCTGCCGCTCCAATGGGTGGCGTTGATCGTCGCCAGTGTGCTGGTGGCGGGGGCGTGCATCTGGATCGTCAGTTGGGAAGATCGCGACGAAGAAGAACCCGACACAGCCGGCGAAACTGAGCCGAAGAACTAGCGCTTACCTTCCGTAAGCGCAGCCGAACCCCTCGTCAAACGGCGAGGGGTTTTTGATTCCGGGTGTTCACAACGCGTGCCGATGTTTGAGCTGATGCTCGGGGAACAACTCGGCCCTCAGCGGACAGGTTTACATGTCCACCAGCGTGCCGTCATGCCAGATCTGCTCACCAGCCATGATCGCTTCGAGCTGCGAGCAGATCAGCGCTTCGTTGATCGGTTTGCTGATGAACCCGGAGAAGCCGAGTTCACGCGCTTTGGGGATGGCAGTTGTGGGATCGGAAGCTGACACGGCGACGATTGGTACGTGGGCATAGGTGGGCAGCCTGCGAATTTCCTTGAACAGGTCAAAACCAGAGATACCACCGTAGAGCATGAGATCGAGGATGATCAAATCCCAGTGCAATGACATCTGGAGTTGGACGATGGCATCACGCCCCTTGCGATCAAACACAAGGTTAGCGCCCTCGACTCCCAGAGTGATTTGATAGACCACTCGGTTGAGTACGTTGTCTTCGATGATGAGGATCTGTTTCCCTCTGAGTGACATTACATCTAACCTTTGACCAGAACGCACCCAAGAACGGCGCGCCAAATTACCGATTTACGGGGTATACCAGACTTTTTCGCCGTTCAAAATCCGCCACAACTGGTCGGAGAATGACTCGGAATTCAGCGGTTTACCAATGAAACCATCAAACCCCATGTCGATCACGCTGTGGAGTTCGCTGATATGGACGGAATAGGCCACGATTTTCGCCTGCGCGGCGTGCGGATGCGCACGGAGAATATCCAGCGCCGTGTAGCCATTGACACCGGGGAGTTCAAGATCAAGGAAGATAATATCAAGGGCGGGGAGCGCATTCAACTGGGCTAGCAGATTGTTGGCGGTCGGCAGCTTGGCCACTTCGATCCCCTCAATGTTGAGGAGCTGCTGCAGCACCAGAATGTTGTTCGAATTATCGTCGATGATTAGCGCGTTTAGCTGGCTCATCTCGTTGTCTTTTCCTATCTCACACGTTCAAACTCAGGTCAATTCGTTAATGCAATTGCTGATTGCGATCAGCCCACGCTCAATCAGGCGGGCGCACAGATCCCTCGGTCAGTCACCGCTCGCCAAATTCAGGGAGATTTCGGCCGTATCCAGAACACAGGTGGATGGTTTTAGGCACGGGTAGGATCAAGCGTAACCCGCTGGCGCACGTCACCACACATGCCAGATACGTTCACCGTTCATAATGCGCTGGATTAGTTCCGGGAAGATCTCGAGGTGCAGCGGCTTGGAAATACCGCCCTGAAACCCCGCTTCCTGCAGCATCCGCACTTCTTCATTCATGACGCTCGCCGTCAGCGCGACGACATAGGTGCGGTCAAACTCCGCATGGCTGCGGATCATCTTGAGCATCTCGAAGCCGCTGTAGGGCTTCATGTGAATATCCAGCAGGATCAGATCGGGCTGCGGCTGAAGCTCAAGCAGCTTGTGCTCAAAATCGCGGCTGTCGTCAAAGACTGTTAAGCCGCTGATATCCGGGCTCATCCGCTGCGCCATGCGCACGACATCACGGCTAAACGGATCGTCTTCGACGTAAAGAATGTGGGTCATATTACGCACTCCGTTCAGGTTGTAACCCTGACTGCAAAGGGAGTTCAACATAGAAAGTCGTCCCAGCAGCGAGCTGACTCTCAAACCAGATGCGGCCTTTGTGGGCTTCGACCAGCTTCTGCGAAATGGGCATCCCTAACCCGGTGCCGCTGCCGCCCTGCCGCAAACCGCTGCTCGTCTGTTTGAACGCGGTGAACACGTCCTTGAAGTCGTCGGCAGCAATCCCCGGCCCGGTGTCCGTGATCGCGATCACGATGTTGTTCTTCTCCTCGCGGGCGCTGATCTTGATGTGCCCATGCTCGGTGAATTTACAGGCATTCGACAGAATGTTGAGCATAACTTGCAGGAGGCGTTTCCGGTCGCCCATCAGCTTGGGCAGCGTTTCGGGAAGTTCCTTCTGCAGAACCACATCTTTGTCGCTGAGCAGCGTTCCCGTATAGCGGGTGGCGGTTTCGATGATTTCACGCAGGTCAATTTCCGGCTCAATGTACAGCTTGAGCGACCCCGATTCGATCTTCGACATATCGAGGACATCGTTGATCAGGTTGAGCAAATGCTGCCCGCTGTCCGCGATATTGCCGATCAGTTGATCCTGTTCCTCGGTCAGCGGGCCGGGGATGCCTTTTTTCAGAAATTTGGAGAAATTGATGATCGCATTGAGCGGTGTCCGCAGCTCATGCGACATGCTCGCCAGAAAGGCTGACTTCACATTGTTCGCGCGTTCGACGTCTTTGCGCGCCTGTTCGGCCTCATCATACGCGCGTTCAAATTCGTCGTTGATCGCTTGCAGTTCAACCATGTCATCGTCATGCTGCTGTTCCAGCTGGGCGATGGTCTTCTTCAGCTGGGCGATGGTCGTTTCATAAGCGGCGCTGCTGTCCACAGTGCTCAGCACCGGTTGACTCTCAGTGATAGGAAGATTGACTGTGTCCATGAGTTGAAATATAAGCCCTTGAGCATCTTAATTAACGGGTACAACAATTGTTTCAACTATAACCCATGGTCTGACGGCACATTCAAAAAGAAAATTGAGATATGAGCTTTATTTCATCAAATTTACACTTCTGGGGAAATATCTATAATGCCCAGATGTCACCTAGGCTTATGATAAACGTCAATAGCTATATCACATATGGAAATAACAAATGTCTGCCCAAACAATGATTGACAACGAATATGTGACACTCTGGTATCACCCGGAAGCTAAAATCATCCACCATCAATTTCACCGCTTCATTCATGGCGAACACTTCCGTCAGGTACTGGATCAGGGCCTGGAAGTCTTCAAACAGTATGGGGCGAACAAATGGCTGTCCGATGACCGCCTGAACTCGGCGCTGCCCAAAGAGGACAGCGAATGGGGACTCAATGATTGGAACCCGCGCGTGTTTGCGAACGGGTGGAAATACTGGGCGGTCGTGATGCCCGACAAGAAGATGGGGCAGACGAATCTCAACTGGCTGATGCGGGAAAATATCGCGCAAGGACTGGTCGTCCAAGCGTTTGAAGATGCCGACGAAGCCCTGAAATGGCTCGAATCGGTCGAGTAAGCTTTGGCAGATAACGGCAGCTTATAGCTGATGGAAAACGCACATGACTACGCAGACACTCATGGATACTGATTATGCCACCCTCTGGTTTTACCCGGAGGCGGGCATTGTGCACCATGCGTTTCATAAATACATCTACGGGGAAGAATTCCGCAGCGTCCTCACGCTCGGACTTGAAGTGGTGCAGCAATCCGGCGCCCAGAAGTGGCTGTCCGATGATCGCCACGCCTCTTCCATGCCGCAAGCCGATTATGACTGGGCGGAAAAACACTGGATTGAGCCGATGATCCATTCCGGTTGGAAATACTGGGCGGTGGTGCCGCCCGATAAACTTGTCGGACGGCAGAGCCTGGTGCGCGTGATGGAAGCTTATGCCAAGTATGGCTTGCAGGTCGCGACGTTTGACGATCCAACTGCGGCCTATGCGTGGCTGGAGTCGGTTGATCGCTAGGAAAACCTTTCTGCTTGAT
Source organism: uncultured Chloroflexota bacterium (assembly GCA_937988705.1). Classification (GTDB taxonomy): domain Bacteria; phylum Chloroflexota; class Anaerolineae; order Aggregatilineales; family Phototrophicaceae; genus Flexifilum. Next base: position 10,108 of record CALKIA010000056.1, read on the forward strand.
CACTATGATCTTTGTGTATGATGCTAAGGTACTTCGACATTATACGGGTAGAAGATACTTCATGGGATCTCAGGTCATCATCGACAATGAATATGCGACGCTCTGGTATCATCCGGAAGCAAAGATTGTTCATCATCAATTTCATAAGTTCATTCATGGGAATGCCCTGCGCGAAGTCCTGAATCGGGGCGTCGAGGCCTGCACCGCCTATGAAGCCCACAAATGGCTGTCCGATGATCGGCACAACTCCACGCTTACCAAGGAAGATGGCGAATGGGGACTCGTGGACTGGAGTCCGCGCGTCTTCGCCGCGGGTTGGAAGTACTGGGCGGTCGTGCTGCCCGATAAGAAGATCGGTCAGATCAACCTGAACCTGTTCATGCGTGAATACATCGCCCGAGGGCTGGAAGTGCGCGTTTTCGAAGACCCGGACGAAGCGTTGCGCTGGCTGGAGTCAGTGGAATAGCTTCCGCCGCGCTCGAAAATCACGAACAACGAGCGTTATTGATAACGCTTCTCTCACCCCTCTCCGAATTCGGGGAGGGGTGACAGCAAAAGAGTTGTTTGTCGCCCTCGCGTCCCGCTGACGTGGGAGAGGGGCTGGGGTTGAAGGGCATGTGCAATTGAAGTGTGTCCATAGCTGACGTTAACACTACTTGCAGAGGAAAACAGCGTTTATGGCCGAGAAACAAGTCATCCTCGACAACGAGTATGCCACCCTCTGGTTTCACCCGGAAACCAAAATCGTTCACCACAAGTTCCACAAGTTCATCCACGGAGAGAAGTTCCGCGAGGTGATGGAAAAAGGGCTGGAAGTCTTCAAAGAACAAGGGGCGAGTAAGTGGCTCACGGATGACCGTTTGAATTCCGCGCTCACTAAAGATGATACGATGTGGCTCATCACCGACTGGAATCCGCGTGTGATCGCGGCGGGTTGGAAGTACTGGGCGGCGGTGCTGCCCGATAAAAAAATTGGGCAGGTCAACATCAACTGGTTTGTTCGCGGTGGTCAGGCGCAAGGGTTGCAGGCAGAGGTCTTCGAAGATGCTGACGAAGCCCTCGCATGGCTCGAAACCGTGAAATAGTAGTCGAAGTGAGCATAGCCGGTTGCTGGAAGATGCTAACGGTCAACCAGACAACCCGCCCATTGTCCTGAAGTAACCATAAGCTACTCTGAGGAGAGTCATCAATGCCGGCAGAAGTCATTCTCGATAACGAACACGCTACGCTCTGGTACTATCCCGAGGATGGAATCATCCACCATCAATTTCATAAGTTCATTTATGGCGACCAGTTCCGCGCCGTACTCGACAAAGGCGCGGAGATCTTCAAGGAACGTGCGGCCACCAAGTGGCTGTCCGATGACCGCCTCAATTCGGCGCTGCCCAAAGACGATGGCATTTGGGCGCTCACCGACTGGAACCCGCGCGTGCGCGCCGCCGGATGGAAGTATTGGGCGGTGATCTTTCCCGACAAGAAAGTTGGGCAAACCAACCTGAACTGGTTTGTGCGCGAAAGTAACGCGCTCGGCGTCACGGCGCTGGCATTCGAAGACGTCGACGAAGCGCTGAGCTGGCTGCGCTCCGTGGAATAACCGCAGCCAAGTCGCAGCAATCGGCCAGCATTGCATAGTCTGATTTATACTCCTTCTAGGAGAAGCAATCATGTCCGTAGAAATCATTCTCGATAACGAACACGCCACGGTCTGGTACTATCCAGAAGACAAGATCGTGCATCATCAATTTCACAAGTTTATCTATGGTGAGAAGTTCCGCGAAGCGCTGACCCGCGGGGCGGAAATCGTTGAAGAGCGGGGCGTCACCAAGTGGCTGTCGGATGACCGCCTGAATTCCGCAGTTCCCAAAGAGGACAGCGCCTGGGCGCTCAACAACTGGAATCAGCGGATGCGGGCCGCTGGTTGGAAGTACTGGGCGGTGCTGTATCCTGACAAGAAGATTGGCCAAATCAACCTGGGCTTCTTCATCCGGGAATTAAGCCTCGTCGGGATTACGGCTGAAGTGTTTGATGACGTTGACGAAGCCCTGAACTGGCTGCGCTCGGTGAACTAAGCGCCGCCCAGCGGCTGGCCGGTTGATCTGCGACCTCAACCGGCCAGAAGCGCATGGTCAGATCCATAGCCCTTGGGGAGAAGCAACCATGTCCGTAGAAGTCATTCTCGATAACGAATACGCGACCCTCTGGTACTATCCTGAGGATGGGATTGTGCACCATCAATGGCATAAGCCCGTGTCTGGCGACCAGTTCCGCGCGGTGCTCAACCAAGGCGTGGAGATCTTCAAGAACCGCGGGGCGACTAAATGGCTGTCCGATGAACGCCTCAATTCGGCGCTGCCCAAAGAGGATAGCATCTGGGGACTCACCGACTGGAATCCGCGCATCCGTGCTGCCGGGTGGAAGTACTGGGCGGTGATCTTTTCTGACACGAAAGCCGGACAGATTAACCTGAATTACTTCCTGCGCGAAGGCAATGCCGAGGGCGTCAATGCGCAGGTTTTCGAAGATGTCGACGAAGCGCTGATTTGGCTGCGTTCCGTCAAGTAAACGATTACTGAGCCAGACTAACAACCTGATAACCTAGAGAAACCGAATGACAACACAGACCCTCATCGAAACCGACTACGCGACCCTCCTCTATTATCCGGAGGAAGGCATCATCCATCACGAGCTCCGCAAATTCACCTATGGGGATGCCTTGCACGAGCTGCTGGAAGTGGGCTTAACTAACTTCCAGCAGCTGGGCCTGACGAAATGGCTGTCGGATGACCGCAAGAATTCGGCCGTCCCGCAAGCGGATGTGGACTGGGCGATGCAATACTGGATGCCGCCGATGATTCAATCCGGCTGGAAGTACTGGGCGGTCGTCCTACCTGATAAAGCGGCTGGCAAAGCCAGCATGAACCGGGTGATCGAACAATTCTCCCAACTGGGTATCTCGATCGAGGTGTTCGACGACGCTGATGAAGCGTATAACTGGCTGTGCTCGGTTTAAGGCCGTCCGTATAAACGACTGCACCCCACAAGCCCAACATCCGGCAGTAAGGCCGGATGTTGATTAATACCAGACAACAAAAAAGGTTCGCGGGTGCGAACCTTTTTGCAATTGGTGGGCAATATCGGACACGACTCGAACCGTTCAGCTCCTCTGAGCGCACCCTAGAATTCACATACACGATAGCGTTTCCTCAGAATAGAAAACTCAAGCACCTCTCAACTGGATTGGCTGTTCGGTGATCGGGGGAGTTTCGCCTCTCCCCCAATCCCCTTGAAGGCTCGCTGACCAGCCCAGCAAGACTCCCGCCGACAGTGTAACACCAGTCTGCGTAAGCCTTGCGAGCACAGCGATTTCTATCCGGTTTTGGATTGAGAGGATTGCTGCAATGACTCGCGTGTTCGTATTCACCAACCACAAAGGGGGCGTGGGCAAGTCCACGTCCGCCACCAATGTCGCGCTCGGCATCACCCAAGTGCTGAAGCGCGCCAATGCATCGAACTGCCGTGTGCTGCTGATCGACACTGACTCGCAGGGGCATGCGTCGCTGGTCACGACCGGGCGCAAGGACTACGGCGCGGACGACAGTCTCTACACCGTTCTGATGGCGGATCGGCAGAACGCGCCGCAGATGCTCATGAACTGCATCGTACCGAGCCAATGGGACGAAGACCTGCATGTGCTTCCCGCCTCCCCAATGCTCGAAGGCGCAGAGCGTGAACTCATGGGTGTGGCGGGCGCGCCGTACCGTCTCGCCGATCCGCTCGGCAAGATCGCCGGACAATATGCAGCAATCGTGATTGACACCCGCCCTTCCTTCTCGCTGATGACGGAAATGGGCTTGCTTGCCGCGACGGACGCGATTGTGCCGGTCGAGCCGCGCTATCTGGAAACCGTTGGTCTCACCAGTGTGATTCAGAAGATCAACGACATCCGTGATGGCTGGCGGCATCCGAACCTGCGCGTGAGCGGTCTGCTCATCACCAAGATGGACACCCGCGTGCGTGGACACAATCACCTGTTGGCGGAGATCAAGTCGCATCCCCTGCTTGGCAAGTTAGTTCTCGGTGTGATCCCCGTCAACGAAGCGGTGTCCTACGCCCATCACAATCACCAGAGTTTGTTCACCTACGACCCGCGCTCGTCGGCGAGCAAAGCGTACATTCAGATCGTCGGTTCACTGGTGCGTTACATGACGAAGGTGGGTGCGTGATGGCGAAGGGATCGATCAACCGGATTGATGAGTTATTGGCATCGGTGACAACCGATCTGATGAGCGACGGTCAAGCCGCTTTTCAGGACAACAGCATCCGTGTGGAACGACTGCTGTTGGAGATGGTGCGCCCCGATCCGGTGCAACCGCGCCGCGTGCTGCCGGAGAGCATCCACCTGCGCTTTCACAACAATCATGTCACGCCGACGCAGGCGCTGCGCGAACTGGTGCAGATCGTCCAGATTACAGCCCGTCAGCGTGGGCGACCGTTCAACAGCGTGTTGGAACTGCTCCCGAATGGCGACGAAGAGCGCGAAGAGGAAAGCGCCGTTGTGTTGTCGCCAGAGGAACAACTACTGCACGATCTGGTCAATCTCGCTGTCACGATCCGCGATGATGGGCAGGTCAACCCGCTCACAGTGGTCGATATCTCGCAGGGCGTCACGCATCTATTCCGTATTGAGACGGGGGAGCGCCGCTATTGGGCGACGTGGCTGCTGCGCGACTTCATCCCCAACTACGCCGGTGACGGCACGATCCCGTGCATCATCATCCCGGAGAAACGTTCATCCGTGTTCCGCCAAGCAAAGGAAAATACAGCGCGCTCCGGGTTGACGGCAATCGCGCTGGCGCGTCAAGCTGCGCTGCTGATGCTAACTGTGCATGGTTACGAAATCCCTGCCTACGCGGTGGGGAATGACTTCTATCGTCAAGCACTCAACCTTGATCTGAAAAGCAAGCGGGAGTACACGGATGCGGTTCTATCTGCTATGGGCGGAGTTGGTCGGATGCAATTCAGCCGATGCAAGGCACTCCTCAAGCTATCTGATGAGGCATTGGAACTCGCGGATCGACACCAGATCGAGGAATACCGACTGCGCCCCGTGTTGTCCGTCGCTCCTGAATACCATGCCGAAATTGTTCGGCAGATTATCGATTTCAACCTGACTGCCAAACAGATCAAGGAACTGTGTGAAGGAGATGGATTGGATACTGATACAACTGATCCTTTGGAGAAATTGCCCCCAGCCGCGATAAAGATGGCGCGGGCAGTCCACGCCAGCAGTTCGGCGTCGCCACAGGACATTGCGCGTGCGCTCATGCAGCAGGAAGGTGATGCGGCGATTGCGCGCGCAAGACTACAGGCACTACGCAAACTCTTGAATGAAGCTGAACGCTACCTAACGACGGACTAGAAATTGTAACCGCGCGGTTACAAATTGGAGGATAGCATGAGCAATTCGAGTCGATCACCGCCCTAGAAAAGGAAATGCCCACTGCTGGACGGCACGTGGGCGGCGGGCTGAGGATACATGTGGACTGGACACCCACAATGTATCACAGCTTGCCCTCCCGTGCAACTCAATTTGACGTTCAAACCGTGTTTTTCCAACACGCGTTCTCTTCAACTTTGCATGGAGACAGGGACTCATGAGCATTGATCTGGAGCAAATTCGCTCCGCTAATCCAATTGAAAAACTCGTCGGCGAACGCTTTGCGCTCAAGCGACAAGGCACACGCTTAGTCGGCGTCGAACATGA
>CALKIA010000057.1 GCA_937988705.1 uncultured Chloroflexota bacterium
CGTGGGCGTACTGGTGGGTGTGCTGGACAGCGTTCCCGTGGGGGTATTGGTCGGTGTGCCCGAGGGCGTGGCCGTCGGCGTATTGGTGGGTGTGCTAGACGGGGTAGCCGTGGGCGTGTTGGTCGGAGTGCTGGAGGGCGTTCCCGTGGGCGTGTTGGTCGGAGTATTGGTCGGCGTGTTTGATGGAGTGCTGGTTGAGGTACTCGTCGGTGTGGCGGTTACATCTGCCGATTGCACACAGAGTATGCCGAGCACGCCGACACTTTCCGCACCGCTCCCCGCCAGTGTATGCGCGAACTTAACCTCATGATCCCCGGCAGCGAGCGGCTGCACGAGGGGAATCGAGAATGTCTCCCACTTGTCATAGCCATGATCCGCGATGTACGCGAACTGTACATCGTCAATGAGGACGTTTAGTTCCTCAAAGTTTTGCGGTTGATCGCATGGAGGAGTCCTGCCGCCGTCATTTCCCGGACCAGCTTGACAGCCTAGGTTGGGATGTCCAGCCATCGTCGCAATGACGAATGTTCCCACACTCGCTTCCGGTAGACTGATGTCATACGTGAGCGTCCGCGGTTCACGGTCACGGAACAATTCGATCAGCGTATCCTGCAGGACGATGGTCGTGGTATTGGCTGGGCACTCTAGGACGGGCTGCGGCGTGACCAGGTCAGCAGCGGCCAACGGTGCAGCTATTGGCTCGGCAATGATCGGTACCGTGTCCGTCACCTCGGCCGTGATTTCGACCGGAGGCGCTTCGTCGGTCTGCGCGGGGTCCGTCACCTCAGCCGTTGGCTCAGCTGTCACCTCGGTGGTTGGGAGTGTTGGCTCAGCGGTTGCCTCGGTCGTTGGGATTATTGGCTCAGTGTTCGGGGCAGTGGGCTCGGCGGTCACTTCCGGCACAAAGACTTCGTCGGTTTGAACCGGGTCGGCCGGGGTGTTGGCTTCCTCGGTCACGGCGGAACTCACCTCTGGCGTTTCCGCGATCGGTTCTTGCGCTGCACTGTTAAAACTGGCGGTCATGGTCATTGCAAAGACGATCAACGCCAGGACGAAAAACATGCTTACCTTTGCTCTCTGTTCATTCATGATTGTTCCCTACTGAAAGCTCCGATCAGGGGCAGCGCTGGGGCTGCCGATGGGACGACGGCGCTAGGCTCGGGGGAGATAGAAAGTGCACAGATTCGAAGGCGTTTCGACAGAGAGGATCGGTGTAAACAGATGCGGAAAAACAGTGTGCCATTCAACTGTGAGCTGGAGTGGATTTCCCCTTTCACAACTCATCAGCTATATTATCGGATGAAATTCCTTAACTGCGCAAGTAATGCCTTTAGTAAGGGAATGAATAAATCATGAGTTTCGAAACATTGGAGCAAGTCTATCTTGCCGCCAAAGAGCGTTATGCGGCGTTGGGTGTAGATACTGACGCGGCGTTGGAACGGTTGACGCACATCCCGATCAGTCTGCATTGCTGGCAGGGCGATGATGTTGGCGGCTTCGAGTCGCCGGATGCAACGCTCGGCGGTGGGCTGGCGGTGACCGGGAATTACCCCGGCAAGGCTCGGACTCCGGATCAACTGCGCCAGGATTTAGACAAAGCCTACGGCTTAATCCCCGGCCAGCACCGCCTCAATCTGCATGCGATGTATGCGGAGACGGGCGGTCAGAAGGTCGAGCGCAACAACCTGCAACCGGAACACTTCTCGCGCTGGCTGGACTGGGCGAAAGCAAACGATCACGGCGTGGATTTCAACCCATCGTGTTTCTCGCATCCGCTGGCCAATGACGGTTTTACGCTGGCGCATCCGGACGCGGGCGTGCGCCAGTTCTGGATCGAACACTGCATCGCCTCCCGGCATATCGGCGCGTATTTTGGCGCAAGCCTCGGTACGCCGACCGTGACCAACATCTGGATTCCTGATGGCTACAAGGATAGTCCCGCGAATCGGCTCGCGCCGCGCCAACGGCTGCGCGATGCGCTGGATCAGGTGCTGGCTGATCCGCTTGATCCGCGTATCCATCTCGATGCGGTCGAAGCCAAACTGTTCGGCATCGGCTCGGAGAGCTATGTCGTCGGCTCACACGAGTTCTATCTTGGCTATGCAGCGCAGAAGCAGATCCTGCTCACGCTGGACGCTGGACACTTCCATCCCACCGAAGGCATCGCCGACAAAATCAGTTCGACGCTGTTCTACGTGCCAGAACTACTGCTGCATGTCAGCCGCGGCGTGCGTTGGGACAGCGATCACGTCGTGACGCTTACCGACGATCTCGAAGCGATTATGCAGGAGATTGTGCGCGCGAATTTCCTGCCGCGCGTGCATATTGGACTGGACTACTTTGACGCCAGCATCAACCGCATCGCCGCGTGGGTGATCGGCACGCGTAACGCGCTGCGGGCGCTGCTGCTCGCGCTGCTCGAACCGTGCGATCTGCTCAACAAGTACGAGCAGGAGGGTGATCACACCTCCCGCTTGGTACTGCTGGAAGAAGCCAAAGGCTTGCCATTTGGCGCTGTTTGGGATTACTACTGTCAGCGACAGGGCGTGCCAGTCGGTATAAGATACATGGATGAAATCAAGAGCTACGAACAAGCCGTCTTGTCCGCACGTTCGTAACCCGAGATTGCTTTGCGCGCATAAGTACCGGGGCGGGGCAGACCTCGCCCCTATGGGGTGAACACGACATGACGTTTGACCTACTTTCTCCACGCCAGCAGCTCGTCCAGATCATGAATCGCATCTACTACGGCGGCATGACCACACTGTCCGGTGGCAACCTCTCGATCCGCGATGATGATGGCAGCATCTGGATTACGCCCAGCGCTGTCGATAAGGGCAAGCTCACCCCGGCGGACATCATGCATGTCCAGCCCGATGGCACTGTCCTCGGCTTGCATAAAGCCTCATCCGAACTGCCGTTCCATCGGGCAATCTACCAGAAGCGCCCGGATGTGCGGGGCATCGTCCATGCGCATGCGCCCGCGCTCGTCTCGTTCAGCATCGTACGCAAGAAGCCGGATACGCGCATCATTCCGCAGGCGCGCCGGATTTGCGGGCATGTCGGCTACGCGCCGTATGCCTTACCGGGCAGTGAGGCGCTCGGCCAGAATATCGCGGAGAGCTTCGCCAAAGGCAACGATGTGGTGCTGCTGGAAAATCATGGCGCGGTGACCTGCGGTCAAACGCTGCTCGAAGCCTTTCAGCGCCTCGAAACGCTCGACTTTTGCGCGCGGACGCAGATGTACGCGCAGGCCCTGGGACAATACACGTCGCTTACCGATGAGCAGTTGGCGCTGTTTGACAAGGACGATCACCTGCTGCCGGAATTTGTGCCCACCTCCCGATCCAGCCGGGAACGTGAGCTGCGCGAGCTGATGGTCGATATTGTGCGCCGTGCCTGTCAGCGCCAGCTGATGATCAGCACTGAAGGTGTTGTGTCAGCGCGTGTTGATGCAGACTCGTTTCTCATTACGCCGACTGCGCTGGATCGTCCGAGCGTCGTGGTGGATGATATTGTGCTCATCCACGATGGTCAGCGGGAAGCGGGCAAAGTGCCGAGCCGCTCAGTGCGCTTGCACGAGGCGATCTATCACCAGCACCCGCGTTTGCAGGCGATTGTCACCGCGCAAGCGCCGTACATCACCGCCTATGCGATTGCGGAACGGTCGCTCGATACCAAGACCATCCCCGAAAGCTACATTATGCTGATGGATGTGCCTAAGCTGCCGTATGGCAGCCCGTATATTGAGCATCAACGCATCGCCGACTCGATCACGTCAGGGTCGCCCGTGCTGCTGCTGCAAAATGACAGCGTACTGATCAGCGCGAACAGCCTGCTGCAAGCGTTTGATCGGTTGGAAGTCGCGGAATTCACCGCCCGCTCAATTATTGAAACGGCGTCCATTGGTGAACTGAAAGCTATTGGCGACAGCGAAATCGACGATTTGAAGCGCGCTTTCGCCTCACTGATGGGGCAATAGCCTCGCCTACGCAGGACAGCCTGCGGGCTGTCCTGCCCGCCTGCGGCGTCTGCCGTCGCTCCAGCGGTTGTGAGTTGGTAAACCAGCGCTTTTCCGCCACAATAGAGGCTTGACCTCACCAACTACTCCACTCAGGATGGCAGCAGCACACATGCACAGACGCAAGCCGTACTATGGCTGGTTTATCACGATCACGCTGGCGGTGACCGAAACGATCTCTTGGGGGATTCTCTATTACGCCTTCACGGTGTTCATCACGCCGATGGAGGCCGAACTCGGTTGGTCACGTGCTGAACTGACGGGTGGTTTTTCGCTGCTGCTGTTGGTGGCGGGCATGATCGCGTTCCCCATCGGCACCTGGATCGATAAGCACGGGGCGCGCATGTTGATGACCCTCGGTTCGATGGGGGCATGCCTGCTGGTGATCGCGTGGTCGCAGGTGACCAGTTTGGCGGGCTTCTACCTCATCTGGGCGGGTTTAGGCGTGTGCGGTGCGGCGATTCTGTATGAGCCCGCGTTTGCCGTCGTCGCGCAGTGGTTTCACACGCGGCGCAGTACTGCGCTCACGGTGATCACGTTAGCGGCGGGCTTGGCCAGCACGATCTTTCTCCCGTTGTGCGATGCGCTGCTGCGGGCGTTTGGCTGGCGCACGGCGGTGCTCATCCTCGGCCTATTCCTCGGTTGTATGACGATTCCGCTGCACGCGCTGATGCTGCGCCGCCATCCCGCCGATCTTGGTCTGCTGCCGGATGGTGCGGTCAAGACCGAAGCGGATACGTTCACGCCGCTGCCCGGCCTGCCGTTCCGCGCCGTCATGAATGAGCGACTGTTCTGGTGGGTGGCTGTGGGCTTTGGCTTGAGTACGCTGTCGTCGGCGGCGATTCGCGTCCACCTCATCCCCTACATGATCGACATCGGAATTGAATCGAGCACAGCGGCTGCGGCGACGGGGGTGATCGGAATCATGCAGGTGATCGGGCGCATCTTCTTCGCGCCCATTGATCGGCGCTATTCCATCCGTTCGATCATCAGCGGGATTTTCGCTCTGCAAACCATCGCCCTCGCTTGTTTGCTGGCCGGGCATTCGGCGTTGGCCATTAGCGCGTTCATCGCGCTGTTTGGCGCGTCACAGGGGGCAGCGACCCTCTCACGTCCATCGGTGCTCATCGAACTGTTTGGCACGGCGCAGTATGGGCGTATTTCCAGCGTCATGGCGATTGTGGTAACCGTGAGCAATACCGCCGCGCCGCTGATGGCAGGGCTGATCTACGACCAGGCCGGTGATTATCAGCCGGTGTTGTGGCTCGTCGCAGTGCTGGCGTTATTGGCGACCGCGGTGGCGTGGTTGTCCCGGCGTGCCAGTGCTCCGGCGCTGCTGACGTCAGCGCAGTAACACGCTGCTCAATGGCGGGAACGACGGCGTTCGGCCAGCGCGCGCAGGCTTTCGTCCTTGAGTACATAGACGCCGCTGTACTTGGGCGAGTCGATGCGCTGAGTGTGGTAGATCCCACGATGCCCGGACGCGAGATAGGCGATCACGCAGCCTAAAATCAAGTAGAGCGGCGATCCGCCGCCGAACAGCTCGATCCCCATCAGCGCACAGGCGAGTGGCGTATTACTCGCGCCCGCGAAGACCGCCACAAAGCCGATCGCTGCCATGAATGCCGGGTCGACGCCGAGCAGCGTCCCGACGCTGTAACCGAGCGTCGAGCCGATCACGAACAGCGGCGTCACCTCACCGCCGAGGAAGCCCGAACCCAGTGTGATGGCTGTGAACATCAGCTTGAGTAGAAAGGCGAATGGTATGACGCCTGCGCCGCTGACGCTCTGCTGAATCAGGGGCAGGCTCAGACCGAGATAGTCGGTAGTGTTGAGGAGCACCGTTAGCACGACGATCACTGCGCCGCCGATCAATGGGCGCAGCGGCGGATAGGTGACAAAGCGGGCGTGCAACCCCTTGATCGTGTGCGTGAGTTCGACAAACAGCGTGCTGGTTAAGCCGAAGGCAACCCCGGCGATCACCACTTTGACGAGCAGCAGCGGGTCGATCTCCAGATTCGTGAGATGGGGATAATGCGAATGGGCCGCACCCCAGAAACGTGTGACGAGATCGCCGACATAGGCCGCGATGAGGCAGGGGATGATGCCTTCGTAGCGAATGCGCCCGACGCTTTGCACCTCCATGCCGAAGACAAAGCCCGCGACGGGCGTCCCGAACACCGAGCCGAAGCCGCCGCTAATGCCCGCCATGATGATCAGGCGGCGGTCGTCACGGGAGATGCGCAGCCCGCGGCGCAGGCTGTCGGCCAGACTCGCGCCCATCTGAATGGCGGTGCCTTCGCGTCCAGCCGAACCGCCGAACAGATGCGTCAGGATCGTGCCGAACAGCACGAGCGGCGCCATGCGGAAGGGGATGCGCGCTTGATTGGCATGCACTTCGTCGATCACGAGGTTGTTGCCCTGCGCCGAAGGGCCAGCAAAGCGATAGTACAGCCAGCCGACGATGAACCCGCCGAGGGGTAGTAAGAAGATCAGCGCGGGGAATTCCAGTCGAAAATTCGTCGTCCACGCCAGCGTGATCAGGAAGATGGCGGAAGCTGTCCCGGAGAGCACCCCGACCGTGCCGCCGAGCAGCGTCCATTTGGCGAGTGTGCGCAAAAAGTTGATAAAGTCGGGTAGGTTAATCTGCCATAGATTGGCGAACATGACGCTGGGCTTACCCTAACTGCGGCAGGCGGCGATTGAGGGCGGTAATGGGCACGCGCAGGTCGATCATGCGTTGGTCGTAGACGAAATCGTCATCCGGCTTGATGATCCAGCGACTGCCATGCCGCTTGTTGAGCGCATTGGCGATCTCGTAGAAAGTCCAATGGGTATTCGAATCCACCATGTATAAGCCGGGCGAGAAGTCGGCCAGTTCGATGAGCACTTCAGCCGTGTCGGCTACAAACGAGCAGGCGGGAAACCAGAGGCGGCTGGCGCGGATTTCGCCATGTTCCCGGGCCTGCTGTTCCAGAAAATCCACCATGTTATTCGACCCCGGCGCATCCCCGATCTGCCAGCCGAGGCGCGCAATCACGGCCTGTGGGTTCTGGGCGAGCGTCCGTTCTTCAGCCTGCCGCTTTTCGTAACCATAGCCGTCGGTCGCGTCCGGTCGGGTGTTGAGGGTGAACGGCCCCGGCGCAAAATCGCTGAATACGCTGACGGTACTGGTGTAGAGAAAGCGGATGTTCGACTGGCGGCAAATCCACGCGAGTTCGCTCGTCCAGTGGTAATTCACTAACCAACCTTCGTTGTCTCGGCCCGTGGGTTGCGAAGCAATCGCCAGATGAAACAGTACATCCGGCCGTTGTGACCGCACAAAGGCTTCCATCGCGGCGTAATCGTCAATCGGAGTTTGGGTGCGGTTCCAACCGATGACGGTATCCCCGCGTGCTTCAAGCAGGGTCTTCAACATTCGCCCAACCGTGCCATTCGCACCAGTAATGATTGCTTTCACGAAATACAAACTCCTCGTTCGGCGGTCTGTAAGGAGTAAGCATAACGAATCCTGCCGGATCGCACGAGTGAAGAATGTATATTTCATGCAGTGGGCTGGATCGCGGCCTGTCCCTAACTGCGGAGGTAGGCCGCACCGTTGATGTCAATGATGCCTCCGGTGAGCATTTCAGCTCCCGGTGACGCCAGAAACGCGGCAGTCCGGGCGATTTCTTCCGGCGTACCTGCCCGGCCGAGTGGACTCTGGTTGCGGCGCGCGTCGGCCGTGGCTGATTGACGTTCCCGTGCGCCTGAATCGGCTTCCATGATGCCGGGCGCGATGGTATAGACGTAGATGTTGTGCGGCCCATATGCCAGCGCGAGACTTTGGCTGAGCGCATTCAACCCGGCTTTGCTGACCGCATACGCGGGCGCATCGGGTGCGCCATTGAAGGCTACCTGTGAGGAAATATTGATGATGCGCCCGCCACCGATCGCCAGCATATGCTGCGCTGCGCGATATGAGATATTGGCCGCACCGATCAGATTGGTGGCGAGGGTGCGTGTCCATGCGCCGCACCAGGCCGCGTAATCGACTGTGGCAGGGGCGTGTTCTTCGAAGACGGTCGCCGTGTTGATCACTACATCAATCCGGCCAAATGCGTGGATCACCTGCTCAATCAGCCTGTCCACGCCTGCCGGATCGGCGATGTCCGCTGCGACCACCGTGTGCCCTGTGCCTGCCAGCGTCATCAAGGTGGAGCGCGCCGCGTCATCATTGCTGTGATAGTGCACGGCGACCGTGCCGCCCAAGCGGGCAAACTCCAGCGCGCAGGCTCGGCCAATGCCGCGGGACGCCCCCGTCACCAGAATATACTGCCCTGTGAAATCCATGATCTGTGTCTCCACCGTGAGCGCATTGATCGTCCTGACCCGCTGTGCGGGCAGGCGTCAGGAGCGAAGTTCGTATTGCCTGAACCATAGTGTGGAAATGAAATCATGTCAATGAGCTGAACAGCGAGGATTGCCGGAGCGGCAAACGGTGAACTGAGCGTGGTTTTACTTCGACTGGGCAATCAGCCGCTGCGCGAATGTCATCAGGTCAACAATGTTGACCGGTTTGACGAGGAACAGGTCGGCGAGTTCGGCTTCCGGAGCATGAGTCGCCATAGTGTTTCCGGTCACGACGATCACTTTCATGTGTTTCATGCGTGGATCTTGCCGTACACGCGTGAGCACTTCCAGACCGGTCATATAGGGCATATTCACGTCGAGGATGAGGATATCGGGCAGCTCCTCTTCGAGCTGTTTGAGCGCCTCCCGACCATCAACCGCCACCTTGACGGAAAAGTGCCGGGGGTTGAAGGTGTGCGAGAAGATGTCGCGCAAGTCCCGGTTATCTTCAGCGATCAGAACTTTCTTGGTTGTGCTCGGGACGGGTGCGCTGGCGGCCGGTTCGACCGGCTTGAGCGCAGTGATCGCGAGATCGGAAAAAGCCCGGATGGCGTCGAGCAGAAGGAAGCGGCCGGCTGGCTTATGCAGCACCCGTTGGCAGCCAGCTTGGTGACAGGCGATTACCATCTCGTCGGAACTATCACCCGTCAGCGCAATGATGGGAATCGTTTTCAGGTCGGGGTGGCGTTTGATCTGACGCGTCAGATCCAGACCACTCATATCCGGCAGTCCAATATCCATGATGATGAGATCCGGCTGGGCGTTCGCTGCCACTTCAAAACCCTGTTGGCCGTTCACCGCTTCGATAAGCTCGTATTCGGTCAGGCTGAGCATTTCCCGGATGAGAAACATATTCAGGGGATTGTCTTCGACGTATAACACTTTGAAGGCCATGGGCTTTGTCCTGGCGGATGTCCTGTAGCGCGGCTGTCCTCGTGTCCATGAGTGGCACAAGGCTTCTCTTACTCTATGTGAGATCAACGTAGTAAACAACTGCCAATAGGCTAGTTTTTGCCGCCGTAGTAGCTAGCTCTTTGGACTAGCTGATCGGCTAGCTTGATCTGGTCTGTTGGCAGGCCTCAGAATAGTTCCGCTCACGCTAAAATAGAAGCGTATGTCACATCGACTCTTGAAGGCTGCTTATGGACATCATTGCTTTCCTCTATGTCGCGTCACTGATCCTCGGCTTTGCTGCCGTACTAATCTTAGGGGTGCATTCGCTCCGCTTTTCTCACTACCCCGGAGGGCGGATGTTCTTGCTGTATACGGTGACAGCCTTTATCACATTATCTTCATTCACTATGCTGGCGATCAGCCCCACACCGGATATCGGGTTCTTCTGGGCTCGGTTACGATTTCTCGGTCTGGCGGCCAGCCCGCCGGTGTATCTGCTGTTTGTGCTGGATTACACGGGAAAGAATTTTCGAGGTAAGCGGGTCGTTGCGATACTGATTTTCATCTTCCCGGTGCTAACCCAACTGGTGCTCTGGTCAGACCGTGTGCTCCCGGCTTTTTTCACCTTCTGGTCGCTGCGCAGCTACAGTTTTTTGGTCGTCGAGCATTCCCAGTTTGGCCTCTGGTTTCAGTTTCACTCGCTTTACGCCTATGGCCTGCTGATTGTTGCCTACTACTGCATCCTCAGCAGTCTGAGTGTCGCCAAAGGTGGGCAGCGGCCGGCGCTCATGTGGATTCTGCTGGGAAATCTATTGACGATGTTGGTTTCCATGATTCCCGGTGTGGTCGGCAATACCCTACCTTTAAACGTGACGCCGTTTGGCATCACGGGCGGCTTAATCATTCTAGGTTGGGGTCTCTTCCGGCATCGCCTGTTTGATCTGCGGGCCGCTGCCTATCACACGGTTTTCCTCAGTTTTCAGGATGCTGTGCTCGTGGTGAATGGGGACGGTGAAATCATCCAGTGGAATCCGACGGCTGAAGCCGTGTTCGGTAAACGTGTGTCGGAGCTCATGTATGCTCCGCTGAATGACGTTTTGGCTGTCTATGGTGTGCCCGTACCGTTGCTGACCACGCCCGACGCCGAATTTGAACTCACGCTGGCGGATCGCATCTTCAACACGCGCGTGTCGGCGCTGCGCATGTCCAACGGCTTTGATGTGGGGCGCGTGTTAGTTTTGCGCGACATTACAGTGGCCCGCGCCGCAGAGATCACCCAGCGCGAAGCTGAACGCTCCTATCGACTGCTGGCGGAAAACAGCACGGACATGATCGCGCTGCACACGCTGGACGGGCAGTTTGTCTATGTGAGCCCGTCTAGTTTGCACTTCACCGGGTATTCCGAACGTGAATTACTGAGGCTCCCGGGCCAAACAATCACTGAATTTGTGTATCCCGACGATCTTCCGACCAGCTTCGCGTATTACCTGCGCCTGGCCAATGGCGATTCGGTCTCAGCCATTGAACTGCGCTTAATGAAAAAGGATGGTACGCATTTCTGGGCAGAAGTGCGGGCGACGCCGATTTATGACGCACGCGGGCAGTTGATCCATATGATGAGTGTGGTGCGGAATATCGACGAGCGTAAGCACATTGAAGAAGCGCTGCGGGAAAGCCATCGCCGTTACGATACGCTGGTCAGCAACATTCCGGCGATGGTGTATCAGGTGCGCCGGACGCTGGATGGGGAGATGCGCTTTGACTATGTGAGCCCAACCTCGACCAAGTATGTTGGTCTTACGCCACAAGCGATCATCGAAGACCCGTCGCTTATCTACAACCAAATCGATCCGGCCTTCCGTGAATCGCTGGAAGCGGCCGAGGCTGAATCTCTCCGCAGCCTCACGCCGTTGGGGTGGGAAGGGCGGGGAGTCCGCGACGGACAAGCATACTGGATGCATCTCGAGTCGATTCCGCTGCGGTTGGACGATGGAACGGTCTTGTGGAACGGCGTACATCTCGATATCACCGCACAGAAACAGGCCGAGCAGGAGTTAGAACGCTCGCGGAAGATGATCGAACATATTGCGCGCACGCTGCCCGATGTGATCCACGTCTATGATCTTGCGGAGCGCAAATCCATCTATCACAACCAGATGCTGCGCACGCTGCTCGGCTACGACGAAGCGGAGTTCGCAGAGCTCATGAGTGGTAACTATCTGCAAAGCTTGATGCACCCGGACGATTATGCGCTTGAGCGGCAGTTCGGTGACCGCTATGTCACCCTGCAGGATGATGCCGTGCTTGAGACCGAATATCGCTGGCAGCACAAAACCAAAGGAAGCGTGTGGTTGAACGTGCGTGAGGTGGTCTACGAGCGGGCTGCTGAGGGCAAGGTCAAGCAAATTCTCGGCGTCATCCGCGATGTGACCACGCGCAAAACCGCCGAAGAGCAGAATCGACAGCTTCTGCTTCAGCTGGAAGCGGCGAATCAGGAGCTGAAGGACTTTGCTTATGTCATCTCGCACGATTTGCGCGCGCCGCTGCGCGGCGTCAGCTCGATCGCTCACTGGTTGATCACGCGCTATGGCAGCGTTTTTGACAAGGATGGGCAGGAATTGATCGATTTGCTCGGTGGACGCGTCCGGCGCATGGAGCAGATGATCAATGGTGTGTTGGAATACTCACGCATTGGGCGTGATAAGGCGACGCTCAGTCAGGTCGATTTAGCCACTGTCATTCCACAAATCGTGCTCGACATCGTGCCGACGGACAGGATGACTGTCCTCATTGAAGGAGAGCTGCCGACGGTCAACGTGGAGGCGACGCGTATCCGGCAGGTGTTCCAGAACCTGATCGATAATGCGGTCAAATTCATGGATAAGCCGCAGGGGGAAATTCAGATCGGCTGCCTGCCTGACGAGGCGCTGTGGTGTTTCTACGTGCGGGATAATGGCTGCGGCATCCCGGCCGAGCATTTCGACCGCATTTTTCAGCTTTTTCAGACATTGCAGCCCAAAGATCAGCAGGAAAGTACGGGGGTTGGGCTCGCTTTGACCAAACGCATCATCGAACAGTACGGCGGCAAAATCTGGGTGAAGTCGACGGTCAGCGTCGGGACGACCTTTTTCTTCACGCTGCCGCGTGGTGCCCAAACAGACCAGTCATCTGGCTAAGCTTGGGGATGAGCAGAAATCTGGCCACTTATCAGGCCTAATTTCCAGAACAATCCTTTATACTTCACGATAGTCGCACCCTGATCGTTGAGCACTGTACAAGAAATCATCCACTATGGAAGCAACGACCCTATTCTCATATCTTATACCGGTCATTATTTGCCTGATAGGCATGCTCTCGCTGGCGCTCTATGCGCTCCGCTTCTGGGAATTCTCAAGTGCACAGCTCTTCTTTCTGGTTGCTTTTTCGACCCTCTGGGCCATTCTTGCTTACCTTATGCAGCTGCTGAGTCCCAATGTTGATCAGGCGTGGTTCTGGACACGTCTGCGGTTTTTCGGCCAATCGTTCATTATGCCCCTCCTATTCCTGTTCACGCTGGACTTCCTCGGTCGGAATCCACTCCGGAAGCCGTGGTTAGTGACTGCGCTCATCATTATTCCGGCTGGGACACAAATCGTGGTCTGGAATAATCTGTGGCAGCATCTGTTCTTCGATGATTGGGCAGTTAACCGCATCGGCGGATTGCTCATAGACCAGATAGCGCTCGGCGGTCCGTGGTTTCGGATCTATCAAGTTTACAATTACGCCCTTTTGGGGCTTAACGCATTTTGTCTGCTGCGTTATCTAGGATTATCGTCAGCCATTGCCCGCCGGCAGAGACTGGTGTTTCTGATGGGAACACTGCTCATCACTCTAATCAATCTCATCCCGGCAATCCTCGGAGTGCGCCCACCTTTTCTGAATACGGTGTTCGTGTTTACAGTGGTTCTGGCAGTCTATGGGTGGGTGATCTTCCGCTACCACTTCTTTGACACCTTTCCCATTGCCTATCAAATGGTGTTTTTAAGTTTGAAAGACCCGGTGGTCGTCCTTAATCCGCGCGGCGAAGTCATTCAGATGAATGCGATGGCCGCTGATCTATTCGGTGGCAATGCTCGGCAAATCCTACTCCAGCCCTTTGATCGCCTGTTGGCACAGTACAACAATTCAAGTACGCTGCCAGACGCAGCGGATGCCCAGTTTGAACTGCGACTGGGCGAGCGTGTCTTTGATGCGCAGCTGTCGACGCTGCCGATGGCGAATGGCGCGATCACGAATCGGGTACTGGCGCTGCGCGATATCACCCGGCTAAAAGGCGTTGAAGCGGCGCTGCGCGAGTCGGAGGCGATGTATCGTTTGCTGGCCGATAACAGCAGCGACATGATCGTGCTGAATGCCATCAATGGCCAGTTCTTGTATGCCAGCCCGGCCTGTAGCACTCACATGGGCTACAGTAATAGTGAACTGCTGTCAATGCCCTTGGAGCAGCTCAGCAGTCTGTGTTACTCAATCGACTGGGAGCGCACTGCAGCCTGGTTTGGACAGTTGCTGCAAGGTGTTTCCATCCCCCCGCTCGAATTCCGGCTTGTCCGCAAAGATGGCAGTCACTTCTGGGCAGAGATGCGCACGCGGCTGATTTACGTGAATGACAGTATCACGCATCTTTCGACGGTGGTTCGCAACATAGATGCGCGGCACCGCGTGGAAGAGGCGCTGCGCGAAAGCAACCGGCGCTTTTACACGATGGCCGAAAATATCCCGGCGGTCGTGTTTCAGTACCGGCTGACGGCCGATGGGATCAGGAAATTCGACTATGTGAGCCCAACCGTGCGCAAATACGATGGAATTGAGCCGGAAGATGCAATCGAGAATCCGGAGGCTATGATGGTGGACATCATACCTGAAGATCGCGCCAGCCTTCGGCTTAAGCTTGGGGAGTCGGCGCAGGCATTCACCCCGTTGGTATGGGAGGGGCGCCTCGCACGTGACGGACGCATCGAATGGATGCGCATCGAAGCTGTACCCACGCGGATGGACGATGGGGCGATCGTGTGGAATGGGGTGCGCCTTGACATTACCGCGCAGAAAGAAACCGAAATTGCGCTCGCCAGAAACCGGAATTTCACCGAACGTGTGACCAGTATGCTGCCGGACGTCCTCTACGTGTTTGATCTTGACCGTGCCCTTCCGCTCTACTTTAATCGGAATGTCGAGGATCTGGTCGGTTATACCGCTGCCGAACTCAACGCGATGGGGACAAACATTGTCAGCGAACTGTTGTATCCGGAGGATTTTGTCGACCTGATCGAAACGCAGGCCAAGCTCACCGGGTTGCCGGATGGGCAGATCGAAGAAGCCGAAATTCGCATCCGGCATAAGACCAGAGGACTCATCTGGCTGAATCTACGGGTTGTGGTCTACGAACGGGCTGCAACTGGCACCGCCACACAGATTCTTGGCGTACTGCGCGATGTGACCGAGCGCAAAACGGCTGATGAGCAGCGGCGTCAACTGCTGGCTCAGTTGGAAGGCGCGAATCGAAGCCTGCAAGACTTCGCTTATGTCGTCTCGCATGATCTCAAAGCCCCACTGCGCGGCGTCAGTTCAATTTCACGCTGGCTGACGACAACCTATGGCGACAGTTTTAATGCCGAGGGCAAAGAGCTGATCAGTTTGCTGGGTAAGCGTGTACTGCGCATGGAGCAGATGATCAACGGCGTGCTGGAGTATTCCCGGATTGGGCGCGAGAAAGAGAAGCATATCCCGATTGATTTGAATGGGCTGGTTGCGGATATCGTGCAGGATATTGTGCCGGTTGAGCAGATGCGCGTCATCATGGAAAACCCGCTGCCCACACTCACTTTGGAGCCGACCCGTCTGCGCCAGGTATTCCAGAACTTAATCGACAATGCGGTGAAATTTATGACCAAGCCGCAGGGCGAAATCTCTATCGGCTGCCAGCAGGTGGACGAGATGTGGATGTTCTGGATTCGCGACAACGGTCCCGGCATCGCTTCACAGTACCATGACAAAATCTTCCACCTATTTCAGACGCTGACCCCAAAAGATCAATTTGAGAGCACGGGGGTCGGTCTGGCACTCGTCAAGCGCATCATCGAAACGTATGGCGGGAAAATCTGGTTGGAATCCGCCATCGACGAGGGCACGACGTTCTATTTCACCGTGCCCGCGTGATTGGCGCACGGTTACATATAGAACATATCTTCCACCGTACCGAGAAACAGCCGGCGGTTGAGCGGCTTAGCAAGCAAGGCGTTGAAACCGGAATCCAGGGCGTCGTGCTTGAGCCGGGGAGTGTGATAGGCGCTGATGGCGATGCAGCGGAGTTCGGCCAGTTCTGGTGTGCTGCGAATGGCGCTCAGAAGTTGGAACCCGTCCTGTCCCGGCAGCGCCAGATCGATGATGGCGCCGATGTAAGCCCCCGCATGCAGCATTTCCCACGCAGCTTCAGCCGTCGCCGCGATATCGGACTCTTTATTCACCTGTTTCAACATCCGGGCGACCAGTTCTTGCCCGTCGGGATCATCTTCAACGACTAAAATGGGATAGCGATTCATAGTGAA
>CALKIA010000058.1 GCA_937988705.1 uncultured Chloroflexota bacterium
CGTTTTGGTGTTTTTGGGACTCGGCTTACCGTACGCGCTGGTGCTGCTGCCGCGCCAAGACTGGAAGCGCCGCGCGGAAGTGCTGGCGGTGGCGTTGGCGGTCGCTCCGGCGCTGCTCACAGCCTACATGTTTGGCCTATCAACGCTGGGAATTGCCTTCACACGCGAGCTGGTGCTCGGCGGAACGGTGGTGCTGGCGGGGGTTGGGGTAGCTTGGGCGTGGCGCAAAGGACGGCGCTCCCGCGAACGCACCGCCGCCCAGGGCGACACGGATGTGCCGACCAAGCAGTTTAAGCTTGACGAGCGATTGATCGTCCTCCTCATCATTGCTGCTCTCATCGTGCGCTGGGTGGTGATCGCCTACTGGCCGTTTACCGCTTATGATGCGCTGTGGGTCTACGGCTATCAGGGGCGGCTGTATACACTGCTCGGCCACATCCCAAACAGCATCGGCTACTATCCGCAGTTTATGCCGCTGCAATATACTTTCGCGCAACTGTTTTTCGGTATCAACGACCATGCGGCGCGGGCGGGCTTGATCTTCCTGCATGGGGGCAGCGTTCTGGCCGCTTATGTGCTCGGCGCGCGGCTGTTTAACCGGCGAGTCGGTCTGATTCTGGCGGCGATCTGGGCGCTGCATCCCCATCTCGGCGAGTGGTCGCGGGCGGGCGATCTCGAAATCCCGCTGGCCTACCTGTTCACGCTGGCTGCCGCCTACTATTTGACGGCGTGGCGGCAGCGTGACCGGCGCTACGCGACCATTGCGGGCGTTATGCTGGGGATCGGCATGTGGATCAAGCCGACCATGGGCGCGTTCATCTTTGGGATGGCGCTCATGGGGTTGATCGAGCTGATCCGTGCGCGCTTTGACGTCCGACAAGTCGGGTCACGCTTGCAGATCGCGCTCATCACCGGCATTGTCGCGCTGCCGTTGGGTGGGGTGTGGTATGTGCGCAATCTCCTACTGGGGCACAATCCAGTCGATTTTCCGTCGGGTTTCTGGCAAACACTGGCAGCGCAGAGCGGGGTCGAGTTCGGGTGGGGGCTGCTCGCACTGATCCTCGCGCTGGTCTACTGGCTGACCCATCGGCAACGACCGCGCCTGGGGCTCTTGCTCATCGGAACGCTGCTGATTGTTGGTGCGCTGATCTCGACGCTCGTGCCGTACTGGGGATTGTCCCTGCGGGCGATTTTTCCAGAATGGACGTGGCTGGAGGCATGGACAGCACCTGCGCGGCGCCTGAATGTGATCGAGTGGGGCGCGTTGTTGGGCGGTGCCGCGGTGATCACGGCGGCGGTGTGGCAGTTCTGGCGTACCCGTCGCCTGCCAGACATGGTGGTGACACTGGGTTGGGCGGCGGCGCTGGCATTGCCGTATGGCGTCGTCTGGTTCTTCTTCTACAGCTACCACTATCGCCTATCGTTTGCCGTTGTCCCAGTGCTGATTCTGCCCACGGCGGCACTTTTGGCGCGTTGGATTCAGCCGGAACGAATGACGCGGTGGGCGCGTATCACGTATCTTACCTTGATTGTTCTGCTCGGCATGCCGGGAATTGTGGCGGCGGTTTATGACACGTTTGGCGGGTGGGATTACATCCAAACCAACCGCTACCCGGATGATTTCGCCCGCTATCGGTCTGGCAATGGCGCTTTAATGAATGTGGTCGACGGTTTGCAGGTGTGGGTCGACGAACATCCCGGCGAGACGCTCACGGTGAGCGCTCCGGGGGTAGATCGTCTGCCGTTCTTTTTCCCGCTGCACAACATCAACGTCGATGATGCGCCGACCCGCCTGAGCGAGGTTGACGATGCAGCTTATCTGGTATACGGGTTGCCCGAAACGCGCGGCGCATATCAGACGATCCCGATCACCGACAATCAAGTGATCGGCGCCCTGAACCGCGTTGACGTGGCGCGGCGCGCGTGGGGGTTTGACGATGGCATCTTCCGCTATGATGTGTACGAATTAGCGCTCGCTAACCGGTGGGTCGCTCCCCAGCCAAACGGGGCGGAAAGCCGCGCTGTGATCTTCGGCGGAATTGTGCGCTATCTCGGCTATGATGTCGGTTCATTCTACCTGGGGCCGCAGCGCCGCGTCATCGGTCATACTTACTGGCAGATCCTCGATTCCACGGCGCAAGATTTGTCACTGTTCATGCATTTGACCGACGAACAGGGCAACCTGATTACTAACTGGGACAATCCCATTGGGCGCGGGGAACTCGGTTACTATTCGTCACAGGTGTGGGAAGCGGGCGAGTACATCACCGAAGAGCGCGAATTTCCGGTAAGCGCTGAGATCGGTCAGCGGTGGGTTGGGGGGACGTACAACCTCGTCGTTGGTTGGTACGACCCGGCGACCAACACGCGTTTGCCCGTGATGATCAATGGTGTCGCGGCAGGGGACAGCTACCCAATTGAGACACGCATGGAAATTCATCTCGACTAAGTTTAGATTGGTCTAAAAAACCTATTGCAAAAGTCTAAAAAATATGTTTAGATAGAGCTATTACGTCTGAACGCGATTCTAGGAGCTACCTTCCTATGACCCGAACGACCGTCATCGCTCTGCTTTTGATTCTCTCCGTCGCCTGGCCGCTGCAAGCCCAGGCGGAATGTACCGAACCACAAATCAATGTACTGGCGACCATCGGCATGATCGCGGATGTCGCGCAGAACGTCGGCGGCGACTGCGTGCAGGTGCGCGCGCTGATGGGACCCGGTGTCGATCCCCACCTCTACGCGGCCACCGAACGGGATGTCGAGTATCTATTTGACGCTGACATCATCTTTTACGGCGGGCTGCATCTCGAAGCGCGCATGATTGATGTGTTCGAACAGGTGCGCACAGGCTTGAACAAGCCTGTGATCGCTGTGAGCGAACGCATCCCCGAAGACCTCCGGCTGTTGGCCAATGATCAGCACACGCCCGATCCCCATGTGTGGATGGATGTAGCGTTGTGGATGTACATTGCCGAGGAAATCCGCGACTCTCTTGTGCAGATCTACACGGAACATGCCGCCTATTTCACCGCGAACGCCGACGCTTATCTTGCCCAGATGCGTGAACTCGATGTCTATGTGCGCGAGCAGATTGCGCGGATACCCGACGAGCAGCGCGTGCTGGTCACGGCGCACGATGCATTCCAGTACTACAGCCGCGCCTATGGCATTGAGGTTTTCGCACCGCAGGGCATCAGCACCCAGGCCGAAGCGGGCGTGCAGAATATTCGCGAGACGGTGCAGCTGCTGGTCGAACGCCACATCCCGGCGATCTTCGTCGAGACGAGCGTTTCGCCGCGCGTGATCGAAGCGATCATTGCCGGGGCGGAAGCACAGGGGCACATGGTGGAGATCGGCGGGTCGCTGTTCTCCGATGCGATGGGTGCTGCCGACACGCCAGCAGGCACCTATCTCGGCATGATCCGTGCCAATACCGACATTATTGTTTCGAGCTTGCTAGGGGAGTCGTAAATCATGGTGACAATCGAAGAGGCAGCCAAGCACCCGATCACGGTCGAAGACCTGACGGTGGCATATAAGGAAGAGCCGGTGCTCTGGGATGTCGATGTCAATGTGCCGGATGGCTCGTTAATGGCAATTGTCGGCCCCAATGGTGCGGGCAAATCCACGTTGATCAAAGCGATTCTCGGGCTGGTGGAAATCTCCGCCGGGCGCATCCTCGTCTATGGTAAACCGTATCCGCAGCAGCGGCATTTGGTAGGGTATGTTCCGCAGCGCGGCACGGTCGACTGGGATTTCCCGACCAATGCGCTCGACATTGTGATGATGGGGCGCTACGGGTATCTTGGTTGGTTCAAGCGTCCCGGTAAGGCGGAACGTGATAAGGCTATGCACGCGCTCGAACAGGTCAATATGGACGCGTTTGCTAAACGGCAGATCAATCAACTGTCTGGCGGGCAGCAGCAGCGTGTGTTTCTGGCGCGCGCGCTGGCCCAGGATGCGCAGATTTACCTGATGGATGAACCATTTCAGGGCGTGGATGCCACCACCGAGCGCGCGATCATCGATGTGCTGAAGAACCTGCAAGCGCAGGGACGCACGGTCGTCGTCGTGCACCACGATCTCGAAACCGTGCCCGAATACTTCGACCATGTCCTGCTGCTCAATGTGCGGGCAGTGGCGAGCGGGTCGGTGGATCACGCGTTTACGCAGCAAAATTTGCGGACAGCCTACGGTGGGCGCATGGACGCGCTGCTGGAACGGGAGCGTTAACATGGACTGGACACTCTTGTTTACCGATTACACCATCCGCAATGTCGCGCTGGGCGCGCTGGTGCTGGGCATGGTGAGCGGCGCGCTGAGCGCGTTCGCCGTCCTGCGCAAGCAAAGTCTGCTCGGCGACGCAATGAGCCATGCGGCGCTGCCCGGCGTCGTCATCGCCTTCATCGTCACCGGGGCGCGCGCCCCGTTACCACTGATGATCGGCGCGGTAATCGCGGGTTGGTTGGGCACGCTGGCGATGATCGTCATTCGCACGCACACGCGCATCAAAGAGGATAGCGCGCAGGGTGTGATCCTCGCCGTCTTCTTCGGCTTCGGCATGGCGCTGCTTTCGTGGGTCATCCGCCAGCCGGGATCGGAGCACTCCGGTTTGGATAAATTCTTGTTCGGGCAGGCGGCCGCGACCGTCGCGAGCGATGTTGCCGCGATGACGCTGGTCGGCGCAGTTGCGTTGATCACATTGGCGCTGTTCTGGAAGGAATTTAAGCTCATCAGCTTCGACTCCGGCTATGCGGCGGCGCTTGGTTTTCGGGTGCGGGCGCTTGATATTCTGATCACTACGCTCATCGTGATCGCGGTCGTTATCGGCTTGCAGATGGTCGGTGTGGTGCTGATGAGCGCCATGATCGTTGCGCCGGGCGTGGCCGCCCGCCAGTGGACGAATCGCCTCGGCTTGATGGTCGGCTTGTCCGCCCTGTTCGGCGCATTGGCGGGCGTGACCGGGGCGATCATCAGCAGTCTGGATAATGCGCTGCCGACCGGCCCGGTGATCGTGCTGGTCATCACGGCGATTGCACTGGTGTCGTTGTTCTTCGCGCCGGAACGTGGTCTGGCCTGGGAATGGACGCAGCGGCGGGAGAATCGCCGCCGGTTGCGCGCGCGCTTGCAAGCCGAACACGTCGCAGCGAAGGAGTTCGCCTCATGAATCAGGCCATGATCGAAATTCAATTGGTCGCAGCGCTGGTGGCGGCAGCGTGCGCGCTCCCCGGTACATTTTTGGTGCTGCGCCGGGTGTCCTTAATGAGCGATGCGATCAGTCATACGGTGCTGCTCGGGATTGTGTTCGGGTTCATGCTGGTGGGGGACATTCGCAATCCGCTGCTGATTCTGTTCGCCGCCTTGAGCGGTGTGCTCACCGTGTCACTGACCGAACTGCTGCTCAAAACCCGGCGCTTGAAAGAAGACGCGGCCATCGCGCTGGTGTTCCCGGCGCTGTTCAGCATCGCCGTGATCATCATCAACCGGAATTTTGCGAACGTGCATCTGGATACAGACGCCGTGCTGCTCGGAGAACTGGCGTTCGCACCGTTCAACCGGGCGGAGTTTTTGGGTGCGAACCTGCCCAAAGGGGTCTGGATCATGGGCGTGGTAGTGCTGCTCAACCTGGGCTTGATAACGCTGTTTTACAAGGAACTGAAGCTGGCGACGTTTGATGCGGCACTGGCGGCAGCGTTAGGCTTTTCGCCCGCGTTAATCCATTATGGCTTGATGGCGCTCGTCTCGGTGACGTCCGTCGGCGCGTTCGATCATGTCGGTTCGATCCTCGTGATCGCGCTGATGATCGCGCCCCCCTCCGCCGCGTATCTGCTCACAGATCGGCTGTGGCGGATGCTGCTGTACAGCGTGCTGATCGGGGTGGCATCGGCCATCGCGGGTTACTGGTTGGCGCGCGGGCTGAACGTCAATATCTCCGGCGCGATGGCGAGCATGACCGGCGTGTTTTTCGTCGCGGCCTTCCTGTTTGCACCGGAACGCGGCTTGATCGCCCGCTTGCTCCAGCGGGATCGCCGCAAGCGCCGGTTTGCGACCGAAATGCTGCTGGTACACTTGACCCGCCATGAGAACACGGATCGCGAAGCGGTCGAGAACACACTGGCGCACCTGACCAACCAACTTAACTGGAGCGAACCGCTGGCGCGCACCGCAGTCGAATGCGCCCAAAGCGCGGGCTGGATCACCCGACAAGCCGACCGGCTGCTGCTCACCGATCATGGGCGACGCATCGCCTATCAAGTGCAGGGACGCTAGCGGGCACGGCGCAGGTCGCGAATTCTGTAGGTGAAAATTACCGGATGCGGTATAGTAGACTGCATCCGGTTTTCAATTGCCCAATGGAATAAAGACGAATGCCTGAAAATGACAATTTGACCACTGACTTGATGAATGCCATCGCCCAGACGTCGACGGAAGCGCGCCAGCTTCAGCAGATTCTGGAACGCTTAATGCAGGTGTTGACCCAAAACGGCTTTCAAATCGCGGTCGATATCGTTGGGCTGACCGGACAGATGCATCAGCGCTTGGAACGGGCTGGGCATCAGGCGAACATTGTCTCGCAGCAGGTGGTGCGTCTCGACGAAATGCTCCGAACCTTCGCGCTGATCACATCCTCACTCGACCTCGGTCACGTGTTGCAGGAAGTCATGGATACGATCATCCGGTTGACCGGGGCGGAACGCGCGTATTTGATGCTGCAAGATCGCAACAGCGGTGAGCTTGATATCGCGGTGGCGCGTAACTGGGATCGTGAGACGATTGCAGATCGAGATGCCGTGTTCAGCCGCAGCATCGTCAATCAGGCGTTGAGCAAAGGCGAGGCGATCATCACCATGGATGCCGCCGCCGATGTCCGCTTCGCGGAAGCCAAGAGCATTATGAGCAACCAGATGCGCTCGATTCTGTGTATCCCGCTCATGCTGCATGGGCAGGTGACGGGCGTGCTGTATGCCGACAATCGCATCACACAGGATGTGTTCCGCAAAGAAGAAATCCCCCTGCTGACCGTTTTCGGTACGCAGGCCGCCATCGCCATTGAAAACGCGCGACAGTTCGGCGCGGTCAAGAGTGACCTTGATAAGGCGCTCACGGAGCTGCAAAGCCTGCAAATCGAAATTGATCGCCAGCGCGTGGAAAAACAAGTCTCGCAGATCACCGAATCGGATTATTTCCAGCGCTTAGCCATGTCCGCCCGTACCATGCGCAAGCGGGCTGATCGTACGGGCGGTGAAACGTAAGTCAAAACGCATAAATCTCTACGCAGTTCGCCCACGTAGGGCGTTACAATAGAGGGGTGTGGCATATACAAGCCACTGAACATAAATGGATCAAAACGATGACCACAGCCATTGCCGCACAGCCCCGCTTGAATAGACGCCAGTTTTTTCAGCAGTTCGGGCTCCTGATCGTCTTTCTGCTGCTCTGTCTGGCATTGTCCCTCATCAGTGACCGCTTTTTGACCGGCGACAACTTGAAAAATGTGCTGCGCCAATCGACCGTCAACGGGATCATCGCCGTTGGCGTGATGTTTGTCATCCTGACACGCGGCATCGACCTATCTGTCGGTTCGGTGTTGGCGATGTCGTCAATTGTGGGAGCCGATCTGCTGCAGCGCGGTTGGGCGCCTGTGCCCGCCGTGATGGTGTGCCTGCTCGTGGGCGGTGTGCTAGGTCTGCTCACAGGGCTGCTGGTCAGTCAACTGCGTATTCCGCCGTTCATCGCGACGTTGGGCATGATGACCTTTGGGCGTGGCTTGGCCTTTTCCGTCACGGGTGGTACGCCGATCAGTAGTTTTTCCGATACTTTCCGATCGATTGGGACAGGTGAAGTCCTCGGCATTCCGACGCCGATCATCATCGCGATCGGCGTATTTTTGATCGCTTACGTACTGCTTTACCATACGACGCTTGGTCGCTTTATGTTTGCGCTCGGTTCGAACGAGCGTGCCGCGTTCGTATCCGGCATTCCGACGCGGCTCGTTTTGTTGTCCGTCTACATCTTCTCCGGGGCATTGTCGGCATTGGCGGGCATCATCCTCATCGCTCGTTTGAACTCGGCGCAGCCCAGCATCGGCGAAGGTTATGAACTCGACGCGATTGCGGCGGTGGTGGTCGGTGGAACGACATTCGATGGCGGAGAAGGAACACTCCTGGGAACGCTGCTCGGCGTGTTGATCATCGCGGTTCTCAATAATGGCCTCAATCTGCTCAATGTGCCGCCAGAGTTCGTGGGCGTCGTCAAAGGGGTGGTCATCGTGGTGGCGCTGCTTCTGCATCGCGCGCTGCGGTAAGTTATTCGCTTTAGGCTAGGAGACATTCTCATGCGTAAAGTAATGTTTCTCGTACTTGCGGTGATGCTCGTGCTGGGGGCAGGCGGCATCAGTGCGCAAGATGATGGTATCACCATCGGGTTGTCCCTCTCAACACTGAATAATCCATTTTTTGTGACCTTGCGCAATGGCGCTCAAGCGGCGGCCGATGAGCTGGGTGTCGAATTGGTTGTGGTGGATGCTCAGGATGATCCGGCGACCGAGGCGGCGAATATTCAGGATTTGATTGCCCAGGGGGTGGATGCCATCCTCATCAACCCGACGGATGCCGATGCGATTGTCCCATCGATTGAAGCGGCTAATGGCGCGGCTATCCCCGTCTTTACAGTGGATCGCGGTGCGGCGGCGGGCGAAGTTGTCAGCCATATTGCTTCGGATAATGTCGCCGGTGGGGCGATGGCGGCGCGGTTCCTGTGCAATGAATTGGGCGGCGCGGGCAGTGTCGTCGAACTGGAAGGCATCGCCGGCACGTCGGCGGCGCGTGACCGGGGTCAGGGCTTCAACGATTATATGAGCGCCAACTGCGCGGGCGTGACCATCGTCGCCCGGCAGACGGCGAACTTCAACCGAGCGGAAGGTTTGTCGGTTTTCGAGAATATTCTGCAAGCCAACCCCGAAATCAATGGCGTGTTCGCGCACAACGACGAAATGATCCTCGGCGCAATCGAAGCCGCCGCGGCGGCTGGTCGAAGTGGTATCACTTTTGTGGGCTTTGACGCGGTCGACGATGCGGTAGCGGCAGTTCAGTCGGGGACGCTGGCGGCAACCGTCGCCCAGCAGCCAAATCTCATGGGCGAACTCGCGGTGCGGAGCGCTGTGGAGTATCTTGGCGGCGCCATGGTCGAACCGAGTATTCCCGTGGGTCTGCGTCTGGTGCAGGACTTGACCATCGGCTTGTCGCTCTCTACGTTGAATAATCCGTTCTTTGTCACGCTGCGCGATGGCGCGCAGGCCGCGGCGGATGCCTGGGGCGTGGAACTGGTGGTGGTCGATGCGCAAGACGATCCGTCGACCGAAGCGGCGAACGTTCAGGACTTGATCGCACAGGGCGTAGATGCCATTCTCGTCAACCCGACGGATGCGGACGCGATTGTCCCCTCAATTGAAGCGGCTAATGCGGCAGGCATTCCGGTTTTCACCGTGGATCGTGGCGCGGCAGCGGGCGAAGTCGTTAGCCATATCGCGTCAGATAACGTCGCGGGTGGTGCAATGGCCGCTGAATACCTGTGTGCGGCGCTCGGCGGCGCGGGCAACGTGGTTGAACTGGAAGGCATTGCCGGTACATCGGCAGCGCGTGATCGCGGGCAGGGCTTCAACGATTACATGAGCGCCAACTGCGCCGGAGTAACGATTGTCGCCCGGCAGACGGCGAATTTCAACCGTGCGGAAGGTCTGACGGTTTTCGAGAATATCCTGCAAGCGAATCCCGAAATCAATGGGGTGTTCGCACATAATGACGAAATGATTCTTGGCGCGATTGAAGCGGCTGCGGCCGCTGGTCGGACGGGCATTACCTTCGTCGGCTTTGACGCGGTTGATGATGCGGTGGCGGCGGTAGGCGCAGGGACGTTGGCGGCAACCGTCGCGCAGCAGCCTGACCTGATGGGCATGCTAGCGCTCGAATGGGCCGTCGGCTACCTGAGTGGCGAACCGGTCGAGGCGAGCATTCCGGTGGCGCTGTCGTTGGTGACGGCGGAATAATCTGTCGACCTAACTGGCCGGGGCGCGGTAGTCTGCGCCCCGGCAAAAAGGCTGTTTATGGAACCTCTGCTGCGAATAAATAACCTCTGCAAATCGTTTCCGGGTGTGCAGGCCGTGACAGATATCAGCTTCGATCTTGAAGCCGGTGAAATTGTCGCGCTGGTGGGCGAGAATGGTGCGGGCAAGACAACGCTCATGCGAATGTTGAGCGGCGCGATCACGCCGGATTCTGGGGAGATACTCTGGACCGGCCAACCCGTCACGCTGCGCTCCCCGCACGACGCGCAGGCGATTGGTATCCGCATGATCCATCAAGAGCTGGCGCTGCTTCCCAATCTCGATGTCGCGAAGAACATCTATTTAGGCCATGAGCCGCACGGCGCGGTTCCCGGAACAATCAATTGGCAGGCGATGTACCGGCAGGCGGCGGAACAACTGCAAAAACTCGATCTCGACATCGATCCCCACACGCCGATTCGCAATCTCGCGCTCGCGCAGCAGCAGATGATCGAAGTCGCGAAGGCACTCGCGCAGAACGCCCAGCTGATCATTATGGATGAGCCGACATCGTCGCTGACCGAGCACGAAGTCGAAACGTTGTTTAGTAATATGCGTGGGCTGCGTGAACAGGGCGTGACGATCATCTTCATCTCGCACCGGCTTGAGGAGATTTTCGCGGTGTGCGATCGCATCATCGTCTTGCGCGATGGACAGTTCGTTGGCAGCGAACCGACCGCCACGACGACGCCCAGCAAAGTCATCGCGCTCATGGTCGGCCGTACCGTTGATGATCTATTCCCGCGCCCCCGCAATATTGTGGGCGAACCGATTCTCGAAGTACAAAATCTTGCGATCACGGATCCGGCGCAGAATGTCAGTTTCACGCTGCATCAGGGGGAAATCCTCGGCGTTGCGGGGCTGGTCGGTTCAGGGCGTACGCCGCTGGCTGAAACAATTTTCGGCCTCCGGCGCGCACTCAAAGGCAGGATCGTGATGAGCGGTAAAGAGCTCAACATCGCCAACCCGGCGCAGGCGATTGAACACGGTATTGGTTTCGTTCCGGAAGACCGCAAAGGGCAGGGTTTATTTCTGTCGCTGTCAGTAGGTTCGAACATTATCGTCTCCCTGATGCGCTTGTGGTCGCGGTATGGTTGGGTGCAGTGGCCGAAGTACAACGAAGTATCAAACCGCTTCATCGACCGCCTCGGCATCCGGACGCCCTCGGCCGCGCAGCGTGTCCGCAATCTCAGCGGCGGCAATCAACAAAAAGTTGTGATTGCTAAGTGGCTGACGATGGAACCAAAGGTTTTGATCCTCGACGAGCCAACCCGTGGGATTGATATTGGCGCAAAGGCTGAGATTCATCAGCTCATGCGGCAGTTGGCAGAACGGGGTGTTGGCATTCTGATGATTTCGTCGGAACTCCCCGAAGTGTTGGGCGTCAGCGACCGCATCCTGGTGATGTATGAGGGCGCCTTAGTTGCTGAATATGATGCGCGCCGCACGACTCAGGATCAGGTGATGCGCGCCGCAACCGGTAATCTTGAGGCAAAAGGGCCACGTAATGACAGCAAATCTACTGCGAACTTCGTCGTCTAATTGGCTGCGGCGTGGGACTGTTTTCATCATATTGGTCGCGATGATCGTGTTTTTCTCGACACAGTCGGAGCGCTTCTTTCAACCCGCCAATCTGCGCAACATCATCGAGCAGAACGCGTACATCATCGTCGCGTCCGTAGGCGTGGCGCTCACGATGATCCTTGGCGGCATTGATCTGTCCGTTGGTTCCGTCGCGGCTCTCGTCGGCGCGCTCACCGCGGGTTTGATCACCCGAAACGGCTTTGCGCTCGTCCCTGCATTGATGATCGGGTTGATGGCTGGCCTCCTGCTGGGCGCCATCAATGGTGCTTTAGTCGTCTTTGGCAAACTTCCCCCGTTTGTCGTCACGCTGGCGATGCTCGGCGTTGCGCGTGGCCTGACACTGGTCTATACCGAAGGCCGACCGATCTCCGGTTTGCAGGAAACGGGCTATCGTTCGTTTGCCGGTGAACTCAATGTTGGCTTCCCTATCCCCGTGTTGATTCTCATTGCGGTCCTCGTTACGCTCGGTGCCTGGTTGTTGCTAACCCGGACGCGTTTTGGACTGCATATCTACAGCATTGGCGGTAATGAAGAAACTGCGCGTTTGGCTGGCGTTTCGGTGGCACGAACCAAGATCATCACGTATGCGCTGAGCGGTTTATGCGCTGCCATTACGGGCATCATGCTCACCGCGTCGCTCGCCTCGGCGCAACCACGGGTTGCCGAAGGTTTGGAGCTGAACGCGATCGCCGCGGCGGTTCTCGGGGGCGTTAGCCTGTTCGGGGGCGTGGGCAGCATGTTCGGTGTGTTAGCTGGGGTGATGATCGTTGGCGTCTTGAGCAATGGAACAAATCTTCTCCGCATTTCCCCTTACACAAAACAGATCATTCAGGGTCTGGTTCTCGTCGCTGCGGTGAGCATCGACATGTACTCCAAACGCGCTGAAAAACGCTGAACGAATGTTCCATCCCTTTGGCTTAGTCTTAAGGCGGTGGACTACAAAGAGATTACCTATAGAATCTTGACATTGGTAAAGCTCTAGTTTATATTCTCTAACATTACGGCGCAATGTAATTTTAATCAGGTTAGAGATCTATCAAAACTGTATCTGCATAATTTAGATTGTGAGTGGCATAATCACAATTACATATTCTGCGTTAACGGTTTGTCGCGGGTTAGGATCCTAATGAAACGCAGTCCTGCCGACGTTGAGCGAATCCACGTCTACCTGAGTTATGCTGCTGTTGAGGCGAATTTCACCATTCAGCTGGCGAGTGACCTTCTTTGCGAAGGGGTGCCTGTCTGGATGGATCGTTTGCACGCTTCTCCCGAGCGCTGGACAAACGATCTGCAAGCGGCGCTGAGTCAAGCCGCCGTTTTCGTCGCAGTTGTCACCCCCGAATACGTTCAATCACCCTACGCGCTCCATGAAATCCAGTTTGCGCTCAAGCGCAAAATACCGATAATTCCGGTGCTGTGTGCGCCACTGGACCGCTCACAATGGCTGTCCGAACTCCAACCCGCGGCGTTGATCGACTTTACCCAATGGAATGATAAACGCGTCTATCGCCAGCGGCTGGATGAGCTCATTGATGATCTCCGACCGAAAGTCGAGATGCGCAGTGCGCTGGAAGTTGAAACGCGTTATCTGTACACATTGATGACTCGTCTAGAAGCGCGCAAACCCCTGACGCAGTTCGTGGATCTTTCGGTAAATCCCCGTCCGCCGGAGCAGACCACACGTCCGGAACTCCGATTGAGCGACCTCTGGGGCAAGAATGTCCCATTGTACGAAGTCGAGGCCGACTCCCGCCGGATGCAAGCGATTGCTTCACTCGCGGCGGCGCTGGAGAAATATCCGCAGTTCATTCTGACCGGGGTGAGCGGGAGCGGTAAAACGACGCTGCTCGAACGCTTCGCACTGGATGCGGCGCGCAAGCGTTTGACCGTTGGCCGCGAAGCACCGCTGCCCGTGTATATCGATCTCGCTCGTTGGAACGACGATGAGACGATTGATGCCTTTGTCCACCGCAGCGCGACCTTTGACGGTGAATCCCTGGTCAAGCTGACGCCGTGGGAAGTCATTCTGTGTCTCGATCATCTTGACGAATTGGGCGATGATGCCGCCGAACGGGCAGGGCAGCTCAAGCAGTGGCTCGCCAGTGATGCCGCGCCCCGGCAGGTGATGCTCGCATGTCGCCATGCCGAATCTGTCCTGATGCAGGACTTGCCACAGATCGCCATCGGCGACTTGCAAGAAGAGCACATTCGCCGCTATATCGGCGCGTGTTTAGACGATAGCGCAGCGGCACCGCTGCTGACCCAGTTTTTCCCGAGTCTCGCGGAAGACCAACCGCGGGCTGAACTCCTGTGCTCACTCGCCCGGACGACAGCCATGCTGGCCGGTCTCGTCTTTTTGTTCAAAACGTCTCCACAGAGTGAACTACCGCTTAATCCCGGCGCGCTGCTGAAACGTTACTATGCTAACTTTTGGATCTGGAAACGCCACTCCGGCATGCCGGGCTGGATGCCCTACAAGGAACTGGAAGCCAGCCTGCACCGCATCGCACGGACGCTGCTCACGGGCAAGTATGCCAGCCAGTTTAGCTACGCCGATGCACGTGCCAATATCGGCGATGAGCGGTTCCTCGCGGCTGCGATCACCAGCGGGTTAATCGAACCCATCGGCGATCAACTGCGTTTCCGCGACCGCTTGACGCTGGAATACTTCGGCGCGGTCAACCTGCCGCTGTCTGATCTCGTACTGCGGCTCATGTCCGCCCGCTTCGATGAGTGGGGTCTGCGTCTCGCTCAGCGCTGGGACGGCGTGGTGATCCTGATGAGCGGCTATCTCGCCTCACCGGAAAGCCTCATTCGTTCCATCGCGGAAATCGATCCTTATCTGGCGGGACGCTGTATCGCCAGCGGCGTGCGCGTTCCCGAAGGGCTGTTCGATCATATTGTCAACACGCTTTCGGAACTGGCGTTTGAAACGCAAAATCGCGGGCGAGTCGAAGCGGCGATCATTCTCCGCGTATTCTCGCATCGCGCTGGCATGAACGCGCTGCTTGAAATGATGCGCGTCGGCACGTGGCGCGAACGACAATCCGCGACGCAAGCCATGCGGCAGGGCGAAATTGTCTTCCCGCCCGTCCTGTTTGAGGAGTTGAGCACTTGGGACTGGAAACCCTCTGAGCGGATCGCCGGAGCACTTCTGACGATTGGCATTGAGGCGCTACCGCTGCTGCTGAATGTCCTTAACGATGACTCCGACCCACAGCAGCGCTGTGGCGCGGCCTGGGCGTTAGGGGTCATCGACGATTGCGGTGGCCTGCCAGCATTGGTGCACGCGCTTGATGATTCAGATCTCGCCGTGCGTCTTCAGGCGCTTGCGGCAATTGGCCGCTTGCGCGATACGGCGGCGATCCCGTTCCTGACCCACTTGCTGAAAGACCAACAGTGGGATATCCGCGAAGCGGCGGCAGAGGCGCTCGACAAAATCGATGCGCCGAAGGTTGGCAATCTCAAGCTAAAAGAAGCTGAACCGAATGCGTCGGCCAAAGGCGAGTCCCTCCTTGATCTACTCAACAGTGAGGACTGGCAAGCGCGCATGTCCGCGGTAGGATCACTGGCTCAGTTTGACGATCCGTCCATCATCCCCGCGCTGCTGGAAACGCTGCACGACGAGGATGCACGGGTACGGCTCGCAGTCATTCAGGTGTTGGAACAGCATGCGGATGACGTTGTGATTGAGGCGCTGGCGGCGGCCACTTACGACAGTGACCACGAGGTCGCAGCGGCGGCGCAGCAGGCGCTGCAACGTTTCAATGCAGCCGGTGAGCCCCGAGTCACCGTGGCTGAAGAAACGCAGACGAACAGCGCCCCTATCGAGGCGCAGAGCCTGTACGATGCTGAAACCGTGTCTGCTGACGAAGTGCTGCCGTTTGATGAACAGCAAATCGCCCAATGGGAGGCGCTGCGTGACCTGCTGGAATCGCTGTTCGTGTCGGATTGGCACGCACGGCGCGAGGCTGCCAGCGCGCTGCGCGAACAGGCTAAGAGCCTCCGTGGTATTGCTGACCGCTCCGTGATCAATCTGCTGCTCAATGCGCTCAGCAACACCGATTATGTGGTGCGCTGGGCGGTGGTTGAGGCACTGGCGTGGATCAAAGATGTGTCGGTCGCTCCCAATCTCATGTACCTGCTGCATGACCCGAGCTGGACGGTGCGCACGGCGGTCATCCGCGCACTGCTCGAATTCAACGATAATTCGGTTATTCCCGCCTTGATCGGGTCACTCGATGATGAGCACCCTATGGTGCGTGAGACAGCGGCTGAGGCGCTCGGTCGGCTGCATGCTGAACTGGCGCTGCCTGCGCTCGTGCAGCGGCTGCGTGATCCGGAATCGTTTGTGCGCCGGGCGGTGGCGATTGCGGTCGGATCAATTCAGGAATCGGGCGAATCTGGGGTACAATCCCTCATTAATCTATTGGAAGATCCCGATCCGCAAGTGCGCTGGGCTGCGGTTGAATCGCTCGGTACGCTGCGCGATCCGTCCGCTGTCAGTGCGTTAGTTGGGCGGCTTTTCGATACGTACGTCCCCATGTGGGAGACGCGGCGGATCTGCGATGTGGTAGCAGAGGCATTGCTGGCTATCGGCGACGAAAGCGGCATTCATGCAGTTGAATTATGGCGTGTAGGTCAACTCACCTAGGTTTGGAACAATGCGGTTATTCATTAGCTATGCCAGAGTCGACAAACCCTACTGTGTCCAGATCGCGGAAACGCTGGATATCCACAGCACATGGTTTGATCAGCGTTTATATGCGGGCCAGCATTGGTGGCGCGAGATTCTGCGCCGTCTTGACTGGTGTGAGGGTTTCATCTATCTTCTCTCCCCAGACTCGATTGCCTCAGAATATTGCCAGAAGGAATACAAGATTGCGCAGAACACGGGTAAGCACATTTTCCCCGTGCTGATCCGCGATGGTACGATGCTCCCCAAACAATTGGATGAATTGCAATACGTCGATTTCACAAAAGGCATGACGACCGACGTGGTGAAGGGGCTCTTGAATTCGATTCACTTGGCCGAACGCGGTACAGCACCCCGCACACCGCCCCCCAAGCCGACGAAGGTCGAAGCGCCGAGCGTCCCCAACGATGTCACCACCGTGATCGGCAAAGCCGCCGAAGCGATGGAAGTTGGGCGTTTTGACGAATCGGTGTTCATGCTCAAGCAGGCCATCGAACGTGGGCTGAAGTCGCGCTTCATCAATTTGGAAGCGCTGCTCGCCGAAGCCGAAGGCGCGCTCGAACGGCAGGTGCGCTTGCGCGAAATTGAACTCGAATATAAGAACATCGCGGAGCTGGTCAAACGCAAATGGACGCGCTCGATGGGCTGCCAGGCGTTTCAGGCCTTCCGTAAGGATGTTCCGAACTACGACCCGGACAATTTGGCGGAAATTTGCGCCAATGAGCAAATCTCACGCGCCACGCAGCCCCTTGCGCCGGCCCGCGTCGCCAAAGGCGGCATACCGCTCCTCGAATGGTGTGAAATCCCGTCCGGCATCCTGCACATCGGTGAAAATGGTAAGGGGTCGCAGCGTGATACGGTCCATGTTGAGGCCTTCCAATTGGCCAAGTACCCGGTGACCAATGGGCAGTTCCAGCTCTTCATCGACGATCCGCGCGGGTATGCGAATCAGGCGTGGTGGGGCTTCTCGCCCTACGCGGCGGAGTGGCGGCGTCTTAACCCGCAGCCCGCCGCGCCGCAGTTTCAAGGGGCAGACCGTCCGCGCGAGAACGTGACTTGGTATGAGGCGATGGCCTTTAGCTGCTGGCTGAGTGACAAGCTTGGCATGCAGATCACGCTGCCGACGCGCCAGCAGTGGCAGCGGGCGGCGCGCGGGGATGATCAGCGCGTTTACCCGTGGGGCAATGAGTTTGACACCACAGTGTGCAACACCCGTGAGAGCCGCCTGCGCCAGACCACCCTCGTTATGCGCTACGTGAACGGAATCAGCCAACACGGCGCCTATGATATGGCAGGTAATGTGTGGGAATGGTGCCTGAACGGCAACTATGACGAAGCGGACAAGACGACAGCTGCTCCGCGCTCAGTGCAGGGCGGGTCGTTCATCAGCGCGCACGAACGCGCGCAAACCGGTTTCACGTTCAAGCTGAGCCCAGAATACCACTACGGCAGCATCGGTTTCCGTTTAGCGTGCGTGCGCTAAAGACGAACTCAGTTATGACGGAGAAACAAAAAGGACGAGGTAGTTATCCTCGTCCTTTTGATTCTCCTGACTATTTGCCGACCGTTTCGGCGGAACTGTCATCAGCTGATGGTTCCGGTTCTTCCTCGCGGCGGAACTGACTCATATACAGGTCGTAGTAGGCGCCCCGCTGTTCCAGCAGCGCTTGATGCGTACCGCGTTCGATGATTTCACCGTCTTTAAGCATCATCAGGAGATCTGCGTTGCGGATGGTGCTCAGGCGATGGGCGATCACGAAGCTGGTGCGGCCCTTTAAGATCTGCTCGAAAGCGGTCTGGATCAGCCGTTCCGTGCGCGTGTCCACGCTCGACGTGGCTTCGTCGAGGATAAGAATGCGCGGATTCATCAACGCCACCCGCGCAATGGCGATCAACTGGCGCTGCCCCTGACTTAGGCCGCTGCCCCGTTCGCCCAGAACGGTTTGATAGCTCTCCGGCAAGCGTTCGATGAAGGAATCGGCAGCCACCATTTTCGCCGCGGCGATCACGTCTTCATCGGTCGCGCCGAGGCGACCATAGCGGATGTTGTTCATCACCGTGTCGGAGAACAGGAAGGTGTCTTGCAGAACGATACCAATTTGGCTGCGCAAACTTTCCTGAGTCACATCGCGGACATCTACGCCGTCGATGCGTACCGCCCCGCTCATGACATCATAGAAGCGCGGAATCAGGTTGATGATGGTGGTCTTGCCCGCGCCCGTCGGCCCGACAATGGCGACCATCTGCCCGGTCTCTGCGACAAAATCGACGCTTTTCAACACGGGTTGATCTTGCTGATAGCCGGCCACGACCTTGTCGAATTCCACTCGACCTTGAATTTGGGGCATAGTCTGCGCGTTCGACTTGTCTTCGATTTCAATGTCCGTGTCCAACAGACCGAAAATGCGCTCACCGCCGGCGACCGCGCTCTGGATGTTCGCCCAAAGTACGGCGATCTGCGTGATGGGCTGGTTGAAACGCTGAATATACTGGAGGAAGGCAAAGACCGTACCGAGCGAGATGATCTCTGTACCGAGCAGCGGTTGATTGCGCAGCACAGAAATGCCGCCGACGACCACGACCATACCGAGCGCCACATAGCCGAGCGCTTCCAGGACTGGATTCAAGGCACTGGTGAAGCTCGCCGCGCGCACGTTCGCGTCACGATTGGCGGCGTTAGTGCGCTTAAACTGGTCGATGCTCTCGTCTTCGCGGTTGAACGCCTGCACTTCGCGCACGCCCGCGATGCTCTCCTGCAAGCCAGCGTTCACGCTGCCCATCTGTTCGCGCGATTTGCGGAAAGCCTTGCGCGCCTGATTCGAGAAGTAAATGGTCGCAATGTACATCACCGGGACAATCGACAGACTAATGAGTGCATAGACCCAGTTGGCTTGCAGCATCTTGATCATGATCCAGACCATGAGCAGCACACCGCCGATCACGCTCAGCAACCCGAAGCTGAACACCTGTTGGATCGTGTCGGTGTCGCTGGTGATGCGGCTCATGACGTTGCCGACCTCATTTTCCGCATAGTAGCCCATCGACAGGCGCTGCATCTTGCGGAACAAGTCCTGCCGCATCTCCTTGAGTACGCTTTGCCCGGTGCGACTCATGGCGAAGAACGCCAAGCCATTCATGGCTGACCCGACGACGAACAGGCCGAGCAGGATACCCACAATCGAGGTCAAGCCAGCGAGTTTCACGTCCATGCTAACCGCGTCCAGCGCTTCCTGACCACCGTCGACCGCTGTCTGCACAACAGGATCAAACCAGCAGTTCGACCCGGCGACTTCCTGACCGGCAAACGACTGGGCGGCGCGGGGAAACAGGTAACAGTCCACCGCCTGACCGATATAATCGGGAGAGGCGACCTGCGTCCATGTCGCGATCACGACGAGCACCATGGCGATAATCACGCCGTACCAGTTGTGCCGGAAATAGTCGCCAAAGCGCCGCAGAGTCGAGCTGACATTCCGCGCTTTGCTGGCTTCGTTCTCAAACAGACGGCGACCGCCGTCAATACCCATCATAACGTTAGGCCTCCTGCGCTGGATTCGTCGACTGCGGCGTCGCCGACCAACTGCGAATGGTAAATTTCGGCGTAAATCGGGCTGCTCTCCATCAATTCTTCGTGCTTCCCTGAAGCGACCACACGCCCTTTATCCAGTACGAGGATCATGTCGGCGTTAAGCACAGTCGAAATCCGCTGTGCAATGACGAAGCTTGTGCGGCCTTGCATCAGCCGATCGAGTGCCTTCTGAATGCGGTACTCGGTGATGAGGT
Organism: uncultured Chloroflexota bacterium; assembly: GCA_937988705.1. Classification (GTDB taxonomy): domain Bacteria; phylum Chloroflexota; class Anaerolineae; order Aggregatilineales; family Phototrophicaceae; genus Flexifilum. The sequence goes on from CALKIA010000058.1 coordinate 20,169, forward strand.
CGACGCTGCTGGTTGAGTCATCAAGGATGAGAATCCGCGGGTTGAGCAGGAGCGCGCGCGCGATCGCGATGCGCTGTTTTTGCCCGCCGGAGAGCGTCGAACCCCGCTCACCCACCGGGGTGTTGTAGCCTTCGGGGAAGGTCATGATGAAGTCATGCGCGGCGGCCGCTTGCGCGGCGGCGATGACTTCGTCATCGGTGGCATCGGAGCGTCCGAAGGCGATATTGTCGCGGATTGTGCCGCTGAACAGGTTGGTTTCCTGCAAGACGATGCCGATCTGTGAGCGCAGGCTGTCCAGCGTGACATCGCGCACATCGTGCCCGTCAATCGTGATCGCGCCTTCGCTAGTGTCATAAAAGCGTGGAATCAGGTTGATGATGGTCGTCTTGCCCGAACCTGTTCCGCCCAACAGCGCGACGGTCGTGCCGGGTTTGGCCTCAAAGGAGACGTTTTGCAGCACCGGGTCGCCACCACCAAAGTAGCGGAAGGTCACATCCTTGAATTCGAGCGTGCCCTGAATCGGCGGGAGGTGAATCGCATTCGGTTTGTCGGTGACATCGCTCTTGGCGTCCAAGATTTCGAAAACGCGCGTCGCCGAGGCACCCGCTTGCGCCATCAAGGAGATGATGAAACCGAGCTGACCCAGTGGGAAGAAGACGTAAATCACATACAAGCTAAATTTCTGGTAGTCACCCAGCGACAGCGTACCGTCGAGGATTTGCCGCCCGCCAAAGTAGAGCAGGGCGACCTGACCCAACTGTGCGATCAGGAAAATCACCGGGAAGAGGAACGAGAAGGTGCGCGCGACCTTCAACTGCTGCGCATATAGCTCCAGCGTCGAGGCATCGAACCGCTTCTGCTCGTAGTTTTCACGGGCGAAGGCGCGCACCACTTTGATCCCGGCCATGTTTTCTTGCAGAATCGTGTTGAGTGCGGACAGGCGCATCTGAATCTGCACGAACAACGGTTGGCTGACTGCGCCGAAGATGATGAACGTCACCAGTGCAATCGGCAGGATCGGCAGTACGACCAGCGTCAACTGCCAGTTGGAAAGCACAAGGATGAGCAGCGTGACAATGAGCAGCAGGAAAGCTTGTGCCGCCAGCACCAACCCCTGCGCGATGAACAGGCGCAGCTTTTCGACATCGTCGGTGGCGCGGATCAT